>NZ_LXYF01000071.1:0-24785 GCF_002894065.1 Sphingobium sp. SA916 | reverse complement strand
CGGGGTGCCGGTGCCGCCGGGGTCGGTTCGGGCTGCGGCGCCGGCTCGGGTTCCGGCGCAGGCGCGGCATCCTCGGTCGGGCCCTGCTCCGGTGCAACGCTGGGCGGGGGCGGCTGGGTCGACACCTGCGGCGCCGTCGACTTCAGCGCCACCTCATCCACCAGGCTGACGTCCATCGGCGGCGAATTGAGCTTCAGGGGGTTGGGAGTGGCCAGAAAGCCGGACGACAGCAGGCCGAACAGCAGGACATGTCCCGCCGTCGCCACGCCAAGGCCGATTTTCTCCGCGCGATCCATCGCCACGACCTATGGCCCCTATTCTGAACCGCTGCTGACAGCGGAACCGCCTTCGGAACCGGTGCTGACCAGCGCGACCTTGTTGAGTCCCGCCCGGTTCAGCTCGCCCATGACCAGCATCACCCGGCCATAGTCCAGCCCCTTGTCGGCGCGCAGGAAGATCTGCGGCGGTTCGGCCTTGCCAGCGTTGGCGGACATGATCTCGGCCAGGCGGCCGGGCAGTTCGGCGTCGCTGATCTGCGCGTCGTCGATGAAGACGCCGCCGTCGCGGTCGATCGACACCACGGTCGGCTTCTGGTCCTGGTCCAGCCCCTTGGCGCGGGTTTCGGGCAGGTTCACCGGCACGCCCGTGACCAGCAGAGGCGCCGTCACCATGAAGATGATCAGCAGCACCAGCATGACGTCGACCAGCGGCGTGACGTTGATGTCCGCCATCGGCGCGCGGTGACGACCGCGCCGGCCGGAGGGAGGTCCGGACATGGCCATCAGCGCGCTCCTCTTTCACCCGTCACCGCTGCGCCTCCAGCTCGCGGCTCAGCGTCGAATAGAAGCCGTCGGCAAAGCGCGTCAGCCCCGATTCCATCCGGTTGATGCCATGGCTGAAGCGGTTGTAGGCGATCACCGCCGGGATCGCCGCGAACAGGCCGATGGCGGTGGCGAACAGCGCCTCCGCAATGCCCGGCGCCACGACCGCCAGGCTGCTGTTCTGCTCCGCCGCGATGCTGGTGAAGGCCCGCATGATGCCCCATACCGTGCCGAACAGCCCGACGAAGGGCGCGACCGACCCGATGGTGGCCAGGATGTTCAGCCGGTCCGACAGGCGGTCGACCTCCGCCGCGATGGTGCTGGACATGGCGGTCGACAGCCGGTCGCGGGTGCCCTCCCGGTCGATCACCTTCTGCGCGGTGGAGCGGCGCCATTCGGTGACGCCGGCGGCCATCACCCTGGCGGCGGGGAATTCCGCCTTGCCGCGGGCTTCGTAGAAGCGGTCTATATCCTCCGCCTTCCAGAAATCCTGCTCGAACGCCCGGCTCTGCCGGCTCGCCTTGCGCAGGGTGAAGCTGAAGCCGATGATCATCGCCCAGGTCCAGATGCTGGCCAGCAGCAGGCCCAGCATCACCACCTTCACGACGATGTCGGCCTGAAGGAACAGGGCCAGCGGCGAAATGGTGGCGGCTTGCGCGGCATTGCCGACCGCAAGGCCAACGTCGGGCATCGAAAGGCTCATGGGTTGATGTCTTCCCCTCTCATCAAACGGCTGAAAATGTCGGTCCAGGGCTTGGGTTGCCGGCGCGGGCGGCCCTGGGGCGTCAGGAAGGCGACGGAAACATCGCCTTGCGTCAGTATTTCCCCATCGCGCATGACCGTCTGATGAATGGAACATGAAGCGGCGCCGACTTTGGTGACGCGGCTCACGACCATCAGGTCATCGTCCAGCCTGGCGGGGCGGCGGTAATGGAGCTGAAGGTCGGTGACGGCATAGACGCCCTCTCCCCCCTCCAGATTGCCGCGCTGGTCGATCCCGGCGATGCGCAGCATGTCCGACCGCGCCCGCTCCATATAGCGCAGATAATTGGCGTGATAGACGAGGCCGGACAGATCGGTGTCCTCGAAATAGACGCGCAGCGGGAAGTGATGCACGGCGGCAATGAACCTTCCGGTCGCCGGCGCGGGCAGCAGGTCTGAAACGGACATGCCGGGGCTTTTAACCATCAAGCAGGCGCGGCGCAAAGCGGGAAATCACAGAAAGATCAGCGCTCCGCCGACCGTCAGGGGCTTTCCGTCCGCTTTCGCCCGTGCGGAAGCTCTGGCGGCCCGCCTGCCATGGCGCTACGGGGACGGCGAACAGGATTCAGTGCAGGAGGGTTTCGGCAATGACGGATATTCGGACCGTGGGCGTGATCGGCGCGGGCCAGATGGGCGCGGGCATCGCGCAGGTGGCGGCGCAGGCGGGCTATGAGGTGATCCTGTCCGACATCGACCTGCCCCGCGCGCAGAAGGGCCGCGACGGCATCATCCGTCAACTCGCAAAGGCTGTGGAAAAAGGCAAGCTGGCGCAGGCCGACGCCGACGCAGCCATCGCCCGGATCACGCCGGTGGGCGAAGTCGCGCCGCTGGCCGCCTGCCAGTTGGTGATCGAAGCCGCGACCGAGCGGGAAGAGATCAAGCGTTCGATCTTCGCCAATGTCGGCGCCCTGCTGGCCGGCGATGCGATCCTCGCCTCCAACACCTCCTCCATCCCGATCACCCGGCTGGCGCAGGCGGCGCCCGACGCGGGGCGCTTCGTGGGGGTGCATTTCTTCAACCCGGTGCCGGTCATGGCGCTGGTAGAGGTCATTCGCGGCCTCGCCACCAGCGCGGAGACGGTGAGCGCGGTGGAGGGCTTCGCCGCCAGCCTGGGCAAGCAGGTCGTCCATGCCTTCGACGCGCCGGGCTTCGTGGTGAACCGCATCCTGCTGCCGATGCTCAACGAGGCGGTGTTCGCGCTGGGCGAGGGCGTGGGCAGCGTGGTCGACATCGACAAGGGCGCGATGCTGGGCCTCAACCATCCCATGGGCCCGTTGACGCTGGCGGATTTCATCGGCCTGGATACCTGCCTGGAAATCTGCAAGGTGCTGCAGAACACGACCGGCGATCCCAAATATCGCCCCGCGCCGCTGCTGGTGAAATATGTCGAGGCGGGCTGGCTCGGGCGGAAGACCGGCAAGGGCTTTTACGATTATTCGGGCGCGGAGCCGGTGCCGACGCGTTAAGAGGACAATAGTCCCCCTCCCGTAGACGGGAGGGGTTAGGGGTGGGCGCGAGCGGAGCGAGCTTCTGTCCTCAGTTGCAAATTGCCGCTGGCGCGGCATGCCCACCCCCACCTCCAGCCCGTCCCGCTTGCGGGAGGTGGCTACCCCGCGCTCAACCCATGTTTCTTCATGCAATGGCGAAGCTGGTCATAGGTCAGCCCCAATCCCTTCGCCGTCGCGCGCTGGTTGTAGCGGTAGCGCTCCAGCGCCGCCCGCACGATGGCGGCCTCATGCGCATCGACGGCGGATTTGAGGTCGGTGATCGCGTCATGGCCGTTCGCGACCGGAGCTGGTGAACCCATGGGCGCGGCTTCCACCGCCGCTTGCGCCGCCATCAGCGGCTTGGGCTTCCACGGCGAAGCGAAGGGATCGAACACGATCGCCGCGACCGGCCGCCCGGGCTCATTCCAGCGATAGACCGCCCGTTCCACCACATTGCGCAGCTCGCGCACATTGCCGGGCCAGTCATGCGCCTCCAGCTCGGCCATGCAGGCGGCGGAAAAGCCCGGCCATTGCGGCCAGCCGATCTCCGCCGCCATGCGCCGCCCGAAATGATCGGCCAGCACCGCGACATCCCCCTCCCGCGCCCGCAGCGGCGGCAAGGTGATCACCTCGAAGCTCAGCCGGTCCAGCAGGTCGGGCCGGAACCGCCCTGCATCGGCGGCGGCGGGCAAATCCTCATTGGTCGCCGCGACGATCCGCACGTCGACGGTCATGGGCTTCGACGCCCCGATCCGCGTCACCTCGCCATATTCGATCACCCGCAGCAGCCGCTCCTGCGCCGCCATGGACAGCGTGCCCAGCTCGTCCAGAAACAGCGTGCCGCCATCGGCTTCCTCGAACCGCCCCGCCCGCGCCCGCGCCGCGCCGGTGAAGGCGCCCTGTTCATGGCCGAACAGTTCCGCCTCGATCAGCGTTTCGGGCAGGGCCGCGCAGTTCATGACGATCAGCGGTTCGTCCCAGCGCGGCGAGAGGTGGTGAAGGCGCTCGGCGATCAGTTCCTTGCCGGTCCCGCGTTCGCCGATGACCAGGACCGGCCGGTTGAGTTCTGCCGCCCGCCCGGCCTGCTCGACCGCATCCAGAAAGGCCAGCGACTGGCCGACGAACTGGGTATTTTTCTCCATCCCCAACTTATGGTGAAATTTCCCATCTTTCGGCAAGCCCAATATTCGGACAATCGTAAAAAACCGCGAAATTCCGCCATTTCCGCAAATTGGCACGGCTTCTGCAAAGTCGGAAAGCGAAGCCGCTGACGCATCAAGCGGCACATCGATGAAGGCCAAGGTTCAGGAGTTTATCATGGAAAAGCAAAGCAACAGCGTTCGCGAAATCGGCCAGTTCCTGTCCGTCGCCATCGCCTCCGTCCTGTTCGGATCGACCCTGATCCTTTCGGCGGTCGGCCCGGCCCGCGCCAGCGAAATCCCGATGCTCGCGAACAAGGAATGCCCCGCAGCCTTGCACTATCTGGCGTAAGGCCTGCCTAACAAGTTCGTACCAGGAGTGAAGTTCAAATGGGTATTTTCTCCCGCACCCGCGACATCATCGCCGCCAATGTCACCGACCTGCTCGACCGGGCGGAAGACCCGGCGAAGATGATCCGCATGATCATCCTCGAAATGGAGGAGACGCTGGTCGAGGTGCGCGCCTCTGCTGCCCGCACCATCGCCGACCAGAAGGAAATGCGGCGCCACATCGCCAAGCTTCAGGGCCTGCAGGACAGCTGGACGGAAAAGGCCCAGCTCGCGCTCAGCAAGGACCGCGAAGACCTTGCCAAGGCCGCGCTGGTGGAAAAGCAGAAGGCAGCCGACATGGCGGAGCAGCTTTCCCATGAGATCGGGGTGCTGGACGAAGCGCTGCGCGCCTCCGAAGAGGACATCGCAAAGCTCCAGGCCAAGCTGCGCGAGGCGCGCGCCCGCCAGAACAGTCTTGTGACCCGCATGGAAAGCGCCCAGAATCGCCTGCGCGTCCGCGAAGCCTATGCCGGCGAGAAGGTGAACGACGCCTTCGCCCGCTTCGACATGCTGGAACGGCGGGTCGACATGGCCGAAGGCCGCGCGGACGCCATGGGCCTTGGCGCCCAGCCCAAGACGCTGGAGGAAGAGATTGCCGAGCTGAAGGCCAGCGACAAGGTCGATGCCGAACTGGCCGCGCTCAAGGCGTCCATGAACAAGGGAGAGTGACGCATGGAGGACGTGTTCCTGCCCATCATGATCTGCGGCATGCTGTTCATCGGCATGCCCTGGCTGATCTTCCACTATGTCACCAAGTGGAAGCAGGCGCCCAAGATCACCGATGAGGACGAGAAGCTGCTGGACGAGCTTCACCTGCTCGCCCGGCGGCTGGAGGAGCGGCTGCAGACGGTCGAACGGATCGTCGCCGCCGACAACCCCGATTTCCGCCCCGCCCGTCCGTCGCAGGACGATGGCTATGAGTTCGACCGCCCATATCCCGAACGCCAAAATCCCGACAGGAGGAATTGAGATGGCTGCCCGTCGCACCAAATTCTATCTCGACAAGCAGAACGGCAAATGGATGGGCGTCTGCGCCGGCATTGCCGACTATACGGGGATCGACGTGCTGTGGGTCCGGGTCGGCGCCGTGCTGGTGACGCTGATGGGGGCCTTTCCCTGGACGCTGATCGCCTATTTCGTCGTCGCCTATTTTGCCGAGAACAAGCCGCTGGGCCTCTATGCCGACCGCGACGACCAGAAATTCTGGCAGGGCGTGCGCACCAATCCGGCGCGCTCCACTCGCGACGTGCGGTCCAAGTTTCGCGACATCGACCGGCGCCTGGCCGACATCGAAACCTACTATACCAGCCGCAACACCCGGCTGGCGGATGAGATCGACAGCCTGCGCTGACGGAATCGCATCGCCTACGCCGTTTATCGAACGGGCTTGGGAGCCTGTCGAAAAGCCGGCCAATTTGTCTGAGAAATCCAACATCTGATGGGCCGCGCCCATGGGGAGCGGAATGAGGGAGGTTTGCCATGTCGGAACAATTCGCGATGTTCGCGCAACTCGCGCCGCTGATCGCGATCTGTACCGGGATCGGTGTGGGCGGATGGATCTTCACCACCTGGCTGCGGATCAAGCATGGTTATCCGTTGGATGGGGCCTGGGGCCAGGCCGTCTATCCCCGGGCGGGCAATGAGGCGATGGAACGGATCAGCCTGCTGACCCAGGAAAACGCCCAGCTTCGTGCCGAACTCGGATCGATGAAGGACAGGCTGGCCGTGGTCGAGCGCATCGTCACCGATGAAAGTCACGCATTGAACAGGGAAATCGAGCGCCTGCGCGGCCCCGCCAACTGAAGGGCCCCACGCTCAGCAAGGGAAAAAAGTCATGAATCCGTTCGAAATGGTCGTCGCCATCGTCGCCATAGCGGCAATCGCCAGCGTCGTTCGCGCCAAATATGGCATCGTCCGCCGCCACAAGGGTGAGGAACTGGTCCAGCGCGGACCCGATCCTGAAGCCGAACGGCTCCGTGCGGAGGTGAAGGCGCTGAAGGACCGGGTCGCCGTGCTGGAACGGCTGGCCACGGACAGCAGCACCGCGCTGGACCGCGAATTCGACAAGCTCCGGGATCGCGACTGACGCGGCCCACCATCACAGGGAGGACGATATGCAGGACCCCCTCATCACTTTGACATTGGCGGTCGCGGGTCTGACCGGACTCGCCATCGTCGCCGCCACCGCCCTGCGGGGATGGAATGGCTGGCTGGACCTGAAGCGCGCGGAACTCACCCGCGGAACGGACGAGGCAGCACCACCCTCCACCGCGACGCGGATCGAGGTGGCCGACCTCAAGGAACGCATCCGCAAGCTGGAAGCGATCGCCGCGGGCGTGGACCTCTGAAAATCCGATGCTCCCCCTCCCGCCAAGGGGGGGTGGGCAGGGGGCGGGGGCAGGGGGCGGGCGTGATGGCGGCGCAGTCGCTTCCATCCTTGCCGGACAGGTCGACCGGCTTGCTCCGTCTGTCCCTCCAACCTGCCTCAAGGGGGACGGAGCAGCAGCTGAAACCGCCTTCCCCCGCCCGATTTTACCCCTATATGGGCGGCCATGACCCAATTGCCCGTCCTCGCCGATCTGGTCGAAGAATATGAATTTCTCGATGCCGACGACCGCTATCGCCTGCTGATCGATCTGGGCAAGGCGCTGGAGCCGATGCCCGACGCGCTCAAGACCGACGCCACGCTGGTCCGGGGCTGCTCGGCGGCGGTCTGGGTCTATCCGACCGTGATCGACGCCGGTTCTGCCGGCGGGGGACGGCTCCACTTCCTGGCGGACAGCAATGCGGCGATCACCAAGGGGATCATCGCGCTCGTCCTCCTCACCGTGCAGGACCAGCCGCCCGCGGCCATCGCCGCCACGGACATCGAAGGCGCGCTGGCGCCGTTCGACCTGCGCAACCAGTTGAGCTCCAATCGGACGCAGGGCATTCCCAACATGATCGCGCTGATACGGGAAACCGCAGCCCGCTATAGCTGAGCGGAGGGAAACCCCGCAGGGGCCATGCGTTCTCCTTCCGACATCGAAACGGACAGAAGGAGAAACGCGATGCGATCAATAGCGGTGCTTGCCGCCCTGGGGCTGATCGCGGCCTGCTCATCCTCCGAGGACAAGGGACCGACGCAGCGCGACCAGATCGGGCAGGTCTGGAAATATGAGGGCGGCGAGGGCGGAAAGCCCAAGGTCGCCTATATCGGCAGCGCCAATGCGGTCCAGACCATGACCGCGGCCGACACCTTCGGCGTGCTGCTGGTCCAGCCCATGCAGGAGGGCGGGGCGGATGTGACGGTCAAGCTGGTCGGCGCGCCCTTCACCTGCGACCTGTCGGACTGCAAGGTCACGGCGGTCACGGAAGACGGCAAGACCCATGAATGGAAGGGCCGGATGACCGAGAACAAGGACGGTATCGAAGTCCTGCCCGCCGCCGGGGCCTATGACGCGATCAAGGACAGCCGGACGATCAAGGTGAACCTGGTGGTCGGGCCGAAGGACAAGGTCTTCCCCTTCCAGTTCAACGTCGCCGGCCTGGATTTGAAGGGGTAGCCTGCCCGGAGCACCATGCTCCCGCGCGCGAACAGGGTGCGCCGAAAGGGCGTCACTCCTGCAACGACACGCCCGGGCTGCGCGGATCGGCGCCGCCGACCCAATGGCCGTCCGCCGTCCGCTCCGCCGCATTGGCCTTCAGGCCGAAGCGGCTGACCGATACCTTGTGCCCCAGCTTCTCCAACGGCGCCTTCATGCCCTCCAGCGACGTGCCCTGTTCCACGACCAGACCGTCCCGGTCGAAGAACAGGAATCCCAGGGCAATCGAATCCTGCGCCGACATCCCCCAGTCGAAATGCGCGATCAGCGCCTTGGCGACCTGCATGATGATGGTCCTGCCGCCCGCCGCCCCGATGGTGAAGACCGGGGTTCCCGCCGCATCATAGACGATGGTGGGCGACATGGACGACAGCGGCCGCTTGCCCGGCTCGACCCGGTTGGCGACCGGCGCGCCGTCCTTTTCGGGGGTGAAGCTGAAATCGGTCAGTTCATTGTTCAGGATCACGCCATTGGCGACGAGCTGGCTGCCGAAGAAGCTCTCTATGGTGGAGGTCCAGGCGGCAATATCGCCATTGCGGTCCACCGCGACGAAATGGCTGGTGCCCGATTCCGGCTGGGGCCGGGCGGCGGTGCGCTTCTCCGCGCCCGGCGGCGTGCCGGGGCGATAGTCGTTCAGCGCCCTGCCCATGCCGATCAGCGCCGAACGCTGCTTCAGATAGCCGGGATCGATCAGCCCCGCGATGGGCACGGACACGAATTCCGGGTCGCCCAGCCAGGTGTCCCGGTCGGCATAGGCGAGCCGCATCGCCTCCCCGATGACATGCCAGGACCGGGGATCGTCCTTGCCCCATTGCGCCAGCGGGAATCGCTCCACCATGCCCAGCACCTGCAGGACGGTGATGCCGCCCGCCGAGGCGGGCCCCATGCCGCAGACCGTATAGGTGCGATAGGGGCCGCAGACGGGCTTGCGCGGCTCCGCCCGATAGGCGGCGAGGTCGGCCTCCGTCATCGGCACCGGGTTTTTCGGCGCGTTGGTGACGGTTTCGGCCATCATCCGGGCATTGTCGCCCCGATAGAAGGCATCCGGTCCCTCCGCCGCGATCCGCCTGAACAGCGCGGCAAGCGGCGGATTCTTGAGGATCGTGCCCATCGGCGCCGGCTTGCCGTCGATCCAGAAATATTTCTGGATTTCCGGAAAATCGGCCCAGACTGGGGCAACCGCTTTCATCGCCGTGTCGAGCCGCTGGCGCACCTCGAATCCCTGTTCGGCAAAGCGGATGGCGGGCTGGAACAGCTCGGCCCAGGGCAGCTTGCCCCATTTGCGATGCGCGTCCCAGGCAAGGCGGACATTGCCGGGCACGCCGACGGAATAGCCGCCCGGCCAGGCTTCGCGGAAGGAGAGGGGCTGGCCGTCCGCCCCCATGAAACGGTCGGGCCGCGCCGCCGCGGGAGCCGTCTCCCGCCCGTCGATCGATTCCAGCACGCCGGTCCGCCCATCATGATGCATCAGGAATCCGCCGCCGCCGATGCCGCTATTATGCGGCTCCACGACGTTCAGCGTCAGCATCATGGCGATGGCGGCGTCGGTGGCGCTGCCGCCCTTGCGCAATATGTCCTGCCCCGCCTCCGCCGCCCGGGGATCGGCGGCGGACACGGTGGCGTTGACCGCGACCGGCTCCCGCGCGGCGAGCGGAGAGGGGGAAAGGGCATGAAGGGTGAAGGCAGCCAGCAGGCCGGAAAGGCGAAAAGTCATGTCCGGCACCCTAGTCGCTGCGTTGCGGTTCGCAACCCATAGGACGGATCAGGCGTCGATACCCACTATCTCGCTGATATTCCCCACGCCGTCGCGCGCCATTAGCGCCTTGATCCCGGCATTGATCCGCCGGGCGAGATAAGGCCCCTCATAGACCAGCGCGCTGTAGAGCTGGATCAGGCTGGCCCCCGCCCGGATGCGGGCATAGGCCTGGTCCGCCGTGGCGATCCCGCCCACGCCGATCAGCGGCAGCTGCGTGCCCAGCGCCCGGCGGAAGTCGCGCAGCCTTTGCAGCGCCAGATCGTGCAGCGGCGCGCCGGACAGGCCGCCAGCCTCCCCCGCCAGCGGAGACTGCAGCGACGGCCGGGAAATGGTGGTGTTGGACACGATCAGCGCGTCGATCCGGTGGTCGATGCAGGCGGCGGCAATATCCTCCACATCGGCGGGCTCCAGGTCCGGGGCCACCTTCAGGAAGACCGGCGTCCGATTCGCCCCCCGCGCCGCCATGACCGCGCCCAGCAACTGGTCCAGCGCCGCCCGGTCCTGAAGCCCGCGCAATCCCGGCGTGTTGGGGGAGGAGATATTGACCGTCAGATAATCGGCCAGCGGGGCCATGCAGGTGACGCCGGTGGCATAGTCCGCGATCCGGTCGGCCGCATCCTTGTTGGCGCCGATGTTGATGCCGATGACGGGGCCGCCCGGCCGCCTGCGCTTGGCGATCCGTTCCGCCGCCGCCGCCTGGCCGCCATTGTTGAAGCCCATGCGGTTGATCACCGCCCGATCCTCCGCCAGGCGGAACAGCCGGGGCAGGGGATTGCCCTGCTGGGGCAGGGGGGTCAGCGTCCCCAACTCGGCAAAGCCGAAGCCCAGCCCGTGCATCTTGTGCGCGATCAGTCCTTCCTTGTCATAACCCGCCGCCAGGCCCACCGGATTGGGAAAGGCGATGCCCGCCACGGTCTGCGCCAGCATCGAATCGGGTTCCAGCGCAGGCGGCACCGGCATCAGGCGCAGCATCTTGATGGACAGATGATGGGCGCGCTCGGCGTCCAGAGCGAAAAACAGGGGGCGGATCAGGCGGTACGACATGGCCGCGCTATGCCAGCGCGGACGGCCGGCGTCGAGTCGCTGTTGCAACGCGGCAACAGTAAGGAAGGAACGGCATTTCTTAACAAGATTCCGTGGATTCGTCCCGTTTTGGTCCGGCCGATGTCCGATCCATCCAATAAAATTTCCCCGATTCGGACGTAAGAGAGTCCTGCGACCCGAAGGCTCTAGGCCATATGGCTGACGAGACCTTTTCCTGACCCGGCGGTGAAAACCGCCGGGTCGTTTTTACGGGCACCCCCGTTCATCGTCTCCGGACAAGACGGAAAGTGGCATCCCGTCAAGCATAGCCCTTGCACCTTCACCCCGATGGCGCATATTGCGTGCTGGGGTGAAATATGCGGTCGCATAAAGGCGGGGCGCCCGGGGGGGCGTCGAATATCACGGCAAGAGATGGTCATGCGCCGCTGTCCTATACCGTCGACGCGGCACAGGGACCGGTGCGGTTGCGCTATTTCGCGCCGCCCGAACAACTCAACGCCTATTTCGGTTCGCTTTATATCTTTACCGAAACGGCCGAACATTATTCGGATGTGACACGCGCCGACGTACCGCAACTTCGCTTCATGCTGGACAATAGCGGCAATTATCATTTCCACGACGGAACGATATTGCCGACGCCCGAAGTCTGCCTTTTGGGTCCGACCATGGGCGCGACCCGCTTCGAACTGACGGGGCCGGGCCGGGTGGTCGGCATTTCGCTGCTGCCGGCGGGATGGATCGCCCTGCATGGGGGGGATGCCAGCACGCTCACGGATCGCGTGCAGGAAATGGCGCATCTTGGCGGCTACCGCGATTTGCTCGACCGGCTCCGCGCCACCGACGATGCGGAGGGGATGGCGGCGCTTTGCTGGTCCTTCCTGTCGGAAAGGCTGGTCCCGCTGCCGGAAGCGACATGGCGTCTGCTGGAGGCGGTGGACGGCTGGCTGATGGGCGAAGGCTCCCCGCGGATCGAGACGCTGGCCGACATCACCGGCCTCTCGCCGCGCCAGCTCGCCCGGCTCACCAACAAATATTATGGCTGCCCGCCCAAGCTGCTGGCGCGCAAATATCGGGCGCTTCGATGCAGCGCGCGAATCGCGCTGGATCATGAAAGCTGGCAGGCGCTGTGCGACGACGGGCGTTTCTACGACCAGTCGCATTTCATTCGGGAGATCAAGCATTTCATCGGCCTGACCCCGCATCAGTTGCAGACCGAACCCAGCGCCGTGGCGCAACTCACCCTGCTGCGCCGCTCGCTGGGTGGAGACGTGGCCGTGATCAACCGTTTCAGCTAAGCCTTCGTCCCAAGCAAAAATGCCTTGATTCCGGGCGCGGGCGGGACCACATGCGCAATCGGATTGATTCGATCCGATTTGAGAATGGTTCGCAAGACGCAGGGTCATGAGGCTTTCGAGTTTCGCAGATTATGCCGTGGTGCTGATGTCCGCCGCCGCCCGCCATTGCGGGGCGGGCGCTGGGCTTGACCCTGCGACCAACAAATATGTGAAGATGAACGCGACCACGCTCTCCGCCGAAACCGGCATTCCCCTGCCCACCGCGCAGAAGCTGGTGAGCCGCCTGTCGGCCGCCGGACTGCTCGAATCGAGCCGGGGGACCGGCGGCGGCGTGCGCCTCAGCCGCCCGCCTGCCGCGATCACCCTGGCCGATGTGGTGGAGGCGGTGGAAGGCCCCATCGCCATGACCGCCTGCACCGAAATGGGCGCGCATGACTGCTCGCTGGAGCAGGACTGCCGCGTCCGTCCGCACATGAATGTGGCGAACAATGCGATCCGGTCGGCGCTCGCCGCCGTCACCATCGCCAGCCTCGCCAGAGAAGTCACCCCGCCTCCGTTCGTTTCGGGCGAAGTCGAGAAACGAGTTGCAGAGCAGACGCTATGACCGAAGAAGCCACCACCGTTCGCAACCTCGAAGCGCAGGAGGCCGCCGATCGCGCTTCCACCTACGAACATGGCTGGTCCTCCGCCATCGAGCAGGACTTCGCGCCCAAGGGGCTGAACGAGGACACGGTCCGCTTCATCTCCGCCAAGAAGCAGGAGCCCGAATGGCTGCTGGAATGGCGGCTGAAGGCGTTCGCCATGTGGCGGCAGATGGAAGCGCCGGACTGGGCCAAGCTCAACATCCCGCCGATCGACTATCAGGACGCCTATTATTACGCCGAGCCGAAGAAGAAGGCGGAACTGGAGTCGCTGGACGAACTCGATCCGGAAATTCGCGCCACCTATGAGAAGCTGGGCATTCCCATTGCCGAGCAGGAAGTGCTGGCGGGGGTGAAGAACAGCCGCAAGGTCGCCGTCGACGCGGTGTTCGACAGCGTCTCGGTCGCCACCACCTTCCGCAAGGAGCTGGAGGAAGCGGGCGTCATCTTCCGCTCGATCAGCGAGGCGGTGCGCGAATATCCGGACCTTGTGAAGAAGTGGCTGGGCAAGGTCGTGCCGATGCACGACAATTATTTCGCGACGCTCAACTGCGCGGTCTTCTCCGACGGCACCTTCGTCTACATCCCCAAGGGCGTGCGCTGCCCGATGGAGCTTTCCACCTATTTCCGCATCAACGCGGAGAATACGGGCCAGTTCGAACGCACGCTGATCGTCGCGGACGAGGGGAGCTATGTCAGCTATCTCGAAGGCTGCACCGCGCCGATGCGCGACGAGAATCAGCTTCATGCGGCGGTCGTGGAACTGGTCGCGCTGGACGATGCGGAGATCAAATATTCAACCGTCCAGAACTGGTACCCCGGCGACGAGAACGGCAGGGGCGGCATCTATAATTTCGTGACCAAGCGGGCGCTCTGCCAGGGCCGCAACAGCAAGGTGAGCTGGACGCAGGTGGAAACCGGCTCCGCGATCACCTGGAAATATCCAAGCTGCGTACTGAATGGCGAGAACAGCGTTGGCGAATTCTACTCGGTGGCGCTGACCAACAATCTGCAACAGGCCGACACCGGCACCAAGATGATCCACAATGGCAAGGGGTCGCGTTCGACCATCGTGTCCAAGGGGATCAGCGCCGGGCGGTCCAACAACACCTATCGCGGGCTGGTGCGCGTGGCGCCGGGCGCGGAGGGCGTGCGCAACTTCACCCAATGCGACAGCCTGCTGCTGGGCGACCAGTGCGGCGCGCATACCGTGCCCTATATCGAGGTGCGCAACCCCTCGGCGCAGATCGAGCATGAGGCGACCACCAGCAAGATCAGCGACGACCAGTTGTTCTACGCGATGCAGCGCGGGCTGGATCAGGAAGCGGCGGTCAGCCTGATCGTCAACGGCTTCGCGCGCGAGGTGCTGCAACAGCTCCCCATGGAGTTCGCCGTCGAGGCGCAGAAGCTGCTGGGCATTTCGCTGGAGGGGTCGGTCGGTTGAGGGAGTTGACGCCTCTCGATCAGGCAAGCCGTCTAAACTCCCCTCCCCTTCAGGGGAGGGGCCGGGGGTGGGGGCTATCGGCTGGGCGCCTCGCTCATCTGGATGGTTTTGCTCGCGAAATGCGCCGCGAACCGACCGAACCGGAAAAGCGCCTCTGGGCAAAACTCTCCCGCTCGCAACCTAGCGGCTACAAATTCCGCCGCCAGTCCGTGATCGGTCCCTTCATCGTCGACTTCCTCTGCCCGCAAAAAGCGCTGATCGTCGAAGTCGATGGCGATACGCATAGGGCAGAAGAGGACAAGGCGCGCGATACGACGCTGAACGCATTGGGCTACCGCATCATCCGTATCGCCAACCATGACGTGATGCAGAATATCGAAGGGGTTTGTGCCGCGATCTTCGGCGCGCTCCAACAGGCGCCGGATCGTTGGGCCAGCCCCCACCCCAACCCCTCCCCTGAAGGAGAGGGGCTTTTAGAGGACCAGGACTCTTGAGCGACGAAGACGATATTCAGGACGCCCTCGCGGATTTCGCGGAGGATGTCGGCAACGGTCAGGCTTGGACCGCCGCGATCCGCATCCTGACCGAAGATTATGAGCTGGAGGAAGGCGAGCTTCAGGCCCGCGCCGCCAAGGATTTTGGCGACCTCGACGCCTATCAGGCCGAATGCCGCGCCGCGCTGGAAAAGGGCGATCTCGCCTTCACCGAGAAGCTCAAGTCCGACAAGGCCTTCCACAAGGCCAAGGCCCCCAATCTCGCCCGCATGGGTCCGGTGACGGAGTTCGTGACCGGCGTGCTGGAAAAGGGCGCGCCCGAACCCGGCGCCGACTGGTGGCCCTATATGCCCATCAAGCGGCATATCGACACACTGTTCCCCGCGCCGGGCGATGTGCGGGACATGGCCTTCTGGACAGCGCGGACGCTCCAGCGCGCGCATAAGGGATAAAAGATGCTGACGATCGACAATCTCACCAACGAAATCGACGGCAAGGCGATCCTGAAAGGCCTTTCGCTCTCCATCAAGGCGGGCGAGATCCACGCGATCATGGGACCGAACGGCGCGGGCAAGTCGACGCTGGCCTATACGCTGGGCGGCCGCCCCCATTATGAGGTCACCGGCGGCACCGCGACCTTCGAGGGCGCGGACCTGTTCGAGATGGAACCGCATGAGCGCGCCGCCGCTGGCCTGTTCCTCGGTTTCCAATATCCGGTCGAGATTCCGGGCGTCTCCAACCTGCAATTCCTGCGCGAGAGCCTCAATTCGCAGCGCAAGGCGCGGGGCGAGGAACCGCTGTCGGGCGGCGAGTTCATCAAGCTCGCCAAGGAAAAGGCGGCTCTGCTGGGCCTCGACATGGAGATGCTGAAGCGCCCGGTGAATGTCGGCTTTTCGGGCGGCGAGAAGAAGCGGGCCGAAATGGTGCAGATGGGCATTCTCGACCCCAGGCTGGCGATACTGGACGAGACCGACTCCGGCCTCGACATCGACGCGCTCAAGATCGTGGGCGCGGGCATCAACGCCATCATGCGCAGGCCCGACAAGGCGGTGCTGCTCATCACCCATTATCAGCGCCTGCTCGACTATGTGAAGCCGGACTTCGTGCATGTGCTGGCAGCGGGACGGATCGTGAAATCGGGCGGTCCCGAACTGGCGCTGGAACTGGAGCGCGAAGGCTATGCCGAGGTGGTTGCGGCATGATGCTTCCCCGTTCCGTTCGCCCTGAGCCTGTCGACCCGGAGGGCGGCAATAGCCAACGGCCTTATTTTTCCTCGAAGAAAGGACTGGGCTTCGACATTCGAGCGAGACAAGTGGCTCGCTCGGACAGCCCGAACGGGTCTATCGAATGAACGCGCTCACCCTTCCCACGCGCAAGGCCGAGGAATGGCGCTACAGCGACCTCGACGCGCTGGCCGCCATCTGGCCGACCCCGGCGCCGACGCGGATCGATGTCGCCGCCGGGGAAAGCGCGCGCCACCATCTGTTGCAGGACGCAGCCGACGGCGCGGCCGCAGTGCATGATTATGTCATCGACATCGCGGACGGCGCGCGCTGCGATTTCCATGTCCTCAATATCGGTGGGAAACTGGGCCGCGTGACCTTCGCCGTCACCTTGGGCAAGGGCAGCCATTTCGAACTGAACGGCGCGATCATCGGCGGCGGCGACCAGGTGCTGGAGATCGTCACCGCCGTCACCCATGCGGAGCCGGACTCGACCAGCGGCCAGACCATCCGCTCCATCCTGGGCCAACGCGCCACCGGCAGCTATCTGGGCAGCATCAACGTCGCTCGCGACGCGCAGCGCACCGACGCCTTCCAGTCGGTCAAGGCCATGCTGCTGGACCGCACCGCCACGGCCAATGCCAAGCCGGAGCTGGAAATCTACGCCGACGATGTGAAATGCGCCCATGGCGCGACCGTAGGCGAACTGGACAGGCAGGCGCTGTTCTACATGGCCAGCCGCGGCATGGACCCGGCGACGGCCAAGACGCTGCTGCTGAAGGCCTTCGTCGCGGGCGTGTTCGACGATGTGGCGGATGAAGCGGTCAAGGACAGCCTTGAGGCCGCCGCGCTCGCCAAGCTGGAGGCACTGGTATGAGCGACCTCGCCCAGGCGCTGCGATTGCGCGACGACTTCCCCGGTCTTTTGAATAGTGCGGGGGGCAACTGGCATTATCTCGACAGCGCCGCCACCGCGCAGAAGCCCCATGCGGTGATCGACGCTATCGCCCGCGCCTATGGGCCGGATTACGCCACCGTCCATCGCGGCGTCTATGAGCGTTCCGCCAATATGACGCTCGCCTATGAAGCGGCGCGGCGGAAGGTCGCCAGCTTCATCGGCGCGCAGTCGGACAGCGAGATCGTCTATGTCCGCGGCGCGACCGAGGGCATCAACCTCGTCGCGCAAAGCTGGGCGGGGACGCAGCTCAAGACCGGCGACCGCATCCTGCTCTCGATGCTGGAACATCACAGCAATATCGTCCCCTGGCAGATCGTGGCCGAGAAAGTCGGCGCACAGATCGACGTGGTGCCGTTGACGGCCGACGGCAGGATCGATCTCGACGCCATGGCCGCGATGATCGTCCCGGCGCACAGGATGGTTGCGCTGGCCCATGTGTCGAATGTGCTGGGCAGCGTGCTCGACGTCCGCCGCGCCGCCGACATCGCGCACAGCGTCGGCGCGAAAATCCTGATCGACGGCTGTCAGGCCGTGCCGCGCCTCGCCGTCGACGTGCAGGCGCTGGACTGCGACTTCTACGTCTTTTCCGCGCACAAGCTTTACGGCCCGACCGGCATCGGCGCGCTCTGGGGCCGCAAGGAACTGCTGGACGCCATGCCGCCCTATCAGGGGGGCGGGTCGATGATCGACAAGGTGACGTTCGAAAAAACCACCTATGCCCCCGCGCCGACGCGGTTCGAAGCGGGCACGCCGCATATCACGGGCGTCGTCGGCCTGTCGGCGGCGATCGACTATGTGCAGGCCATCGGGCTCGACGCGATCCACGCCCATGAATGCGCTTTGGTCGGCAAAGCGCGGGCCGCGCTGGAAAGCCTCAACAGCGTCCGCGTCTTCGGGCCGCAGGACAGCGCGGGAATCCTCTCTTTCGAGGTCGAGGGGGTTCATCCGCACGATGTCGGCACCATATTGGACGAAACGGGCGTGGCCATCAGGGCGGGGCATCATTGTGCGCAGCCGCTGATGCGCCATCTGGGCGTCGAGGCGACCGCGCGGGCCAGCTTCGGCATCTATAGCGACGAGGGCGACGTGGACGCGCTGGTCAAAGGGATTGAACGAGTGAGGAAGATCTTCGGATGACCGAGGAACGCAAGATTTTGGTGGAAGAGGTCGCGGCGGTGGAGACCCCGCCAAAGGCGCGCGTGGAAGAACCGCGCCAGCGCGACTATCTGGACGGTTTCCTGAGCGCCAAGCCGACGGAAACGCCGAAGGGTGAGCCGGGCGGCAGCCTCTATGACGCGATCATCGACGCGCTCAAGGAAATCTACGACCCGGAAATTCCGGTCAATATCTATGATCTGGGCCTCGTCTATGGCGTGGACGTGACCGAGGACGGCCATGCCGTCGTCACCATGACGCTGACCACGCCGCACTGCCCGGTGGCCGAATCCATGCCCGGCGAAGTCGAACTGCGCGTCGGCGCGGTGCCCGGCGTGGGCGACGCGCAGGTGAACCTCGTCTGGGACCCGCCATGGGACCCGCAGAAAATGTCGGACGAGGCTAAGCTCGAACTGGGGATGTTGTAACACTCTCCCCTCCCGCAGGCGGGAGGAGGGAAGAAGGAACAGAAATGACCGAAACGACGACCAAGACCCGAGCCCGCCCCGCCGCCGTCATCCTGACGCCGAGCGCGGAGCAGCGCATCGCCGACCTGATGAGCCAGGCTCCCGAAGGCACGATCGGCGTCAAGCTTTCGACCCCGCGCCGTGGCTGTTCGGGCCTTGCCTATTCGGTCGACTATGTGAGCGAGGAAGCGAAGTTCGACGAGAAGATCGAGACCCCCGGCGGCGCCTTCTACATCGACGGCGCGTCGGTGCTCTATCTGGTCGGGTCGACGATGGACTGGGTGGAGGACGACTTCACCGCCGGTTTCGTCTTCAACAATCCCAATGCCAAGGGCAGTTGCGGCTGCGGCGAGAGCTTCACGGTCTGAGGGAATAGTGTTTCATGCCCCATATGCTCATTCTGGGGCAGGGCTACACCGCTTCCCGCCTGGCTGTCCGCCTTCGTGAAGAAGGCTGGCACGTCACCGGCGTCCGTCGCACCGCCGATGCCGAAGCGCTCGCCTTCGATGATGAAGACGCCGTCCGCGCCGCCATCGCGCAGGCCAGCCATATCCTCTCGTCCGTTCCGCCGGAGGGAGATGCCGACCCCGTCCTCAGCCGCTATGGCGCGGCCATCGCCGCCGCGCCCGCGATCTGGACAGGCTATCTCTCCTCCACCGGAGTCTATGGCGATGCGGCGGGCGCATGGGTCGATGAAGCCACCCCTCTCCGTCAGGGTCGCCGTGCCGCACGGGCGCAGGCCGACGCCGACTGGGGGGCGCTTCGCCCCGATGTGCGGCGTTTCCGCCTGCCCGGTATCTACGGCCCCGGCCGCTCGGTGCTGGATCGCGTGCGGGAAGGGCGGGCGCATCGCATCGATCTGCCCGATCAGGTGTTCAGCCGGGCCCATGTCGACGATATCGGCGCGGGTATCGTCGCGTCGATTCATCGGGGACCGCCAGGCATCTACAATCTTTCGGACGACTTGCCCTGCGCGCAGAACCGCCTGATCGAAGCGGCCTGCGCCCTGCTTGGCCAACCGCTGCCGCCGCTATTGACGCTGGAGGAAGCCCAGCTCACCCCCATGGCCCGGTCCTTCTACGCCGAAAACCGTCGGATCGCGAACGGGCGGGCCAAGCGGTTGCTGGGCTGGTCGCCCCGCTATCCAACCTATCGCCAAGGGTTGCGCGCCTGCCTGTGACTCGCTCCGCCGCAAAGCCCGGTCATCGCTAACGCCTTCTTAACCATCCCTGCCCGATGGCTGTCCTTCAGCTTTCGGGGACTAAAGAGATGGACCGCTTCGATCACGCCTTCACCGCCCTTGGCCAGCGCATCAACAGCCTGTCCCTGCCCGAACGCGCCGCATCCGCGCCTGTCCCGCTCGCCAGCCTGATCGACCGGGTGAACGCGGCGAAGCGGCTATACCAACCGGGCGTCCGCCGTTAAGCCTGCTTGGTCCGCAGCGCCACGACCATCCCGATTATCGCCAGCAGCGCGCCCGCACCCGCCAACGCCGTCCAGCGATAGCCCTCCACCAGCGTGGAGATCAGCATCGCGATCACCGGGATCAGCACGCTGGTATAGGCGGCGCGCCCCGCGCCCATGCTCTGGATCAGCCGGAAATAAAGCGGAAAGGTCACCACCGATCCGGCCAGCCCCAGCCAGGCGATTCCCGCCAGATAGCTCCACCGCGCCTCGATCACCGGCGGCCCGGTCGTAATCCAGGCGAACAGCGCATCCACCCCCGCGCCGATCAGCATCGCCCAGGCCAGCACCGCCACCATCGGCAGCCGCCGGGCGATCTCCATCCCCTGCATGACATTGGCGGCGGACGCGCTCAGAAGCCCCGCAACGGAGAAAGCGGCTCCCAGAATCACCATGTCCGGCCGCACGCTCGCGGCGCGATATTCATGTGCCAGCATCAGCGCGATCCCCGCCACCGCCACCACCGATCCGGCGATGAAAGCCCGGCTCACCGGCTGGCGGAAGAAGAGGAAGGCAAGGATGCTGTTGGGGATCAGCAGCATCGCATAGACCACCGCCACCACGCCCGATGTCAGAAAATGCTCGGCGCGATAGACGAAGTTGAAGTTCATCACGAACTGCGCCACGCCCAGCAGGCCCGCAAAGACCAGCCCCCTGCCGCCGATGCTGAGCGGCACGCCGCGCAGCCGGGCGAAGATCGCCATCGCCACCCCGGCCAGCAGGAAGCGGTAGCAGACCGACCAGCTTGGCGGCACGCTGCCCAACTGGTCGCGGATGACGATCCAGGTCGAACTCCAGATCAGCGTGACGAGGATGAAGGGCAGGACGACGCCCTTGCCTTGCCTCATCCCTTCAACGCCCTCAGCGCATCGGCCAGAGGCTGCACGCTGGCGGCATCCTGCGACCAGTTGGTGACGAGCCGCGCCGCATCCGCGCCCCAATCGTAGAAATCGAAGCCCTGCGCCCGCAACTGCGCCCTTTCCGCTTCGGTGAGCCGCACGAACAGCTCATTGGCCTCGACCGGATGCATCAGCCGACCCGCCGCGCCCTCCGCCAGCGCCCGGGCCGCCGCATTGGCCGCCCGCGCATTGCGCAGCCAGAGGTCGCCCTCGACCATCGCCAGCGCCTGCGCCGCGAGATAGCGCCCCTTGGAGAAGAGATGCCCCGCCCGCTTGCGCCAACGCGCCGCTTCGGCCGCCCGCGCCTCCGCCCGGTCCCCGAAAAAGACCAGAGCCTCCCCGATCATCCCGCCATTTTTGACGCAGCCGAAGGAGAGTATGTCGACGCCCGCCCGCCAGGTCACATCGCCCGGATGGCAGCCCAGATGCGCCACCGCATTGGCGAAGCGCGCCCCGTCCATGTGGAAACCCAGCCCATATTCCCGCGCCAGAGCACCCAGCGCCGCCACCTCCTCGGGGCTGTAGGCCACCCCATATTCGGTCGCCTGGGTGATGCTGATCGCCCGCGCCGGCACCTGATGCACATCGGGGCGGATTGCCTTCAGCCGGTCGGTCACGGCATCGGGCGACAGTTTCGCGCCCGCGCCGGGCAGCGCCATCAGGCTCGCCCCATGGGTGTAGAAGCCGGGCGCGCCGCATTCGTCGACGACGATATGCGCCTCCTCATGGCAGATCACGCCGCCATAGGGCGGGCAGAGGCAGGCCAGCGCGATGCTGTTCGCCGCCGTGCCCGTCGCGATCCACAGCGCCACCGCCTGCGTCCCGAACAGGTCGGAAAAGGCGCCGTTCAGCCGGGCGCTCCAGCCATCGCCGTCATAGCCATGGTCGGCATAGTCGGCGGCCGCGATGGCCGCCATCACCTCCGGACAGACCGGCGTCGCATTGTCGGAAAAAAAGTGCATGGCGCAGCGATAGCCCCGCCGCGCTCCAGCGCCAAGATGCCACCCCCATCGGATCGGCTATGGGCGGCTACATGGGTCAGCAATATTGACCGTTTGTTTCGCGCCGCCATCTGTGACATAGGCGGCGCGTCCAACCCAAAGGAGTTTTCGTCATGGACGTCCAGCAGACATCGCGCTTCACCGTCACCCGCAGCAGCAAGGCTGTGTCGGCTGACCAGCGCGCGGTATTGCTGGCGGACCCCGGCTTCGGAAAGCTCTTCACCGACCATATGGTGACGATTCGCTATACGGAAGGGCAGGGCTGGCACAGCCACGCCATCGGCCCGCGCGAACCCTTCCAGCTCGATCCTGCCTGCGCGGTGCTGCATTATGCGCAGGAAATCTTCGAAGGGATGAAGGCCTATCGCCTGGAAGACGGCAGCATCGCCATGTTCCGGCCGGAGGAAAATGCCCGCCGTTTCGCTGAGTCGGCCGAGCGCATGGCCATGCCCGTCCTGCCCGAAGACCTCTTCCTGGAGGCGGTCGAGGAACTGGTGAAGATCGACGCCGACTGGATTCCGGGCGGGGAGGGCAGCCTGTACCTGCGCCCCTTCATGTTCGCGAGCGAGACCTTCCTGGGCGTGCGCCCGGCGAACGAATATATTTTCTGCGTCATCGCCTCGCCCGCCGGCGCCTATTTCAAGGGCGGGAAGAAGGCGGTCACGCTCTGGGTGTCGGAACATTTCACCCGCGCGGCGCGCGGCGGCACTGGCGCTGCGAAATGCGGCGGCAATTACGCCGCCTCGCTGGTGGCGCAGAAGGAAGCGATCCAGCATGGCTGCGACCAGGTCGTCTTCCTCGACGCCGCCGAGAACAAGTGGGTCGAGGAACTGGGCGGCATGAACGTCTTCTTCGTGATGGACGACGGGTCCATCGTCACCCCGCCGCTGTCCGGCACGATCCTGCCGGGCATCACCCGCAACAGCATCCTCTCGCTCGCCCGCGCCAAGGGGCATGAAGTGCGCGAGGAACCCTACAGCTTCGCCCAGTGGCGCGCCGACGCCGCCAGCGGCAAGCTGCGGGAGGCCTTCGCCTGCGGCACGGCGGCGGTCGTGACGGCCATCGGCACGGTCAAGAGCGTCGATGGCGACTTTACCATCGGCAATGGCGACGGCGGCATCGTGACCGAAGCGCTGCGCGCCGACCTCACCGGCATCCAGCGCGGCACGGTGGCCGATCCGGCCAACTGGGTGCGGAAGCTGTAACGGATCAACATACCCCTCCTCCGTTCGGGCTGAGCCTGTCGAAGCCCTTCACTTTTTCAAAGAAAGTGGAGTCGTTGGCTATCGCCGCCCTTCGGGTCGACAAGCTCAGGGCGAACGGAGGAGAGGGGAGGCGCTCTGACGCCCTTCCCAATCCCCTCATGAGCGCCTAGAACCCCCTCATGCAACGCTTCGACGTCGTCATTCTGGGCGGTGGCCTTGTCGGCCTGACCCTTGGCATCGCGCTTTCCGGCCATGGCGTGCGCTGCGCCGTGATCGATCCCGCCAATCCGGTGGACACCACCGCCGCCGGTTTCGACGGGCGGGTTTCGGCCATCAGTTCCACCAGTTTCGCCATGCTGTCGGCCATAGGCGTGGCCGATCATCTGGACGGCAAGGGTTGCCCCATCGACCGCATCTGGGTCAGCGACGGGCTGGAGCCGGGCGCGCTCGACTTCGCGCCGGACGCGGATGACGGCGTGATGGGGATCATGTTCCCCAATCGCGACCTGCGCGTCGCTCTGGCGCAGACGGCGGAAAAGGCGGACAATCTCACCCGCTTCCAGCCCGACCGGGCGCTGCATGTCGACCGCAATGCCGATGGCGTGACGCTGACCCTGGACAGCGGCGAAACCCTCCACGGCGCGCTGCTGGTCGCGGCGGAGGGCCGCAACAGCCCGACCCGGGAGGCGGCGGGCATCCGCACCACGCGCTGGAACTACAAGCATGTCGCGATGGTGACGGCCATCGACCATGCCGTGCCGCACGCCAACACGGCCTATGAGATATTCTATCCCGGCGGCCCCTTCGCGCTGCTGCCGATGCTGCCGGGCACCCGCTCCGCCATCGTCTGGACCGTGCCGACCGAGCAGGCTCCCGCCATGCTCAAGCTGTCCGAACGGGCCTGGCTGGCGGAGGCGCAGAAGCGCATGGGCGGCTTCCTGGGCGAGATCGCGCTGGCCGGACCCCGCTCCAGCTATCCGCTTGGGTTCCACCATGCGGCGCGGATCACCGACACGCGGCTCGCGCTGGTGGGCGACAGCGCCCATGCGATCCACCCGATTGCGGGGCAGGGCCTGAACCTCGGCTTCCGTGATGTCGCCGCGCTGGTGGAGGTGCTGGTGGAGGGCATGCGGCTCGGCCTCGATCCGGGCGACGCGCAATTGCTCGCCCGCTATCAGCGCTGGCGGGGCCTGGACGCGATGATGACCAGCGTGGCGATGGACGGGCTTGTCCGGCTGTTCGACGTGCCGGGGCGCATTCCCTCGCTGGTCCGCCGCGCCGGGCTGGCGGCGGTGCAGCGCACGTCGCTGCTCAAGAACCGTTTCATGGCGGAGGCGCGGGGACAATCCGGCGCGCTGCCGCGCCTGCTGACGGGCGAGATGGTGTAGCTATGAGGCTGTTTCTGGGCAATCCAAGACATTCCCCTCCCGCAGGCGGGAGGGGTTAGGGGTGGGCGCGAGCGTAGCGAGCTTCTGACTTAGCCGTTGCAAAACAGCGCTGATGTCGCGCCAGCCCACCCCCTAGCCCCCTCCCGCCTGCGGGAGGGGGAATGTCCGC
>NZ_LXYF01000070.1:0-24882 GCF_002894065.1 Sphingobium sp. SA916 | reverse complement strand
CCGGCCCGATCAGGCGCGCGCGTCCGCACCGGCCCGTCCGCGCAGCCCTGGCGCGCCGCCGCCCTATCGCCTGCCGGTCGTCGGCCAGCTGGTGACGGGCATGGGCGAAGTGTCGGAAGGCGGCGTCCGCTCACGCGGCCTGACCATCGCCACGCGCCCCGATGCTCTGGCCGTGGCGCCGACGGCCGGCCGCGTCGTCTTTGCGGGCCCCTATCGCGGCTATGGGCAGATCGTCATCATCGACCATGGCGGCGGCTGGACGACGCTGATCACCGGCCTGCTGCGCCTCAACGCCGCCGTGGGGGATGTGGTGCGGCAAAGCGATCCGCTCGGCAATGCCGGGCCCGGGCGGCCCAGCATCACCGTCGAACTGCGACGGAACGGCCGCCCTGTCGACATCGTGCCGCTGGTGGGCGCTGGCTGATCCGTCGCGCAAGTCGGGAGGTGATCCCTTGCCCCGGAATGGCGGCGCCAGAGCGCGCTGCGTTAAATCGGACCCAGGCCGCGCGCTCCCACGGGATAAGCGGCTCGTGGGAACGGGGTGCAAGGATGCCAGCGGCGTGCGATGCTTAATCGCGGCGCAGCGGATCGAGCGCGCTCGACTTGCGGGCTCGGGTCGCTGCCGGAAACTGGGCTGACGGGGATAGGGCGGATGCGCGCGGCGGCAGGGATGGGCCGTCCGCCATCTCCTCCAGCGCGGCGATGCGCTTTTCCGTTGCCGGGTGGGTGGAGAAAAGCTCGCTGACATGCACCGGCACGATATAGAGCTGGGCCGCGGCGGGATTGCGTTCGGCCACCGGATTGGGAATCGCCTCCGCACGGCCGGAAATCTTGGCGAGGGCGGAGGCGAGCGCGCGGGGATTGCCGCTGATCTCCGCGCCGGCGCGGTCGGCGCCATATTCGCGCGTGCGGCTGATCGCCATCTGCACGATCATCGCGGCGAAAGGCGCGACGATCACCGCCAGCAGCGTCGCGGCGACATTGCCATGGCCGTTGTCATGATTGCCGCCGCGGAAGAACAGGCCGAAATTGGCGAGCATGGAGATCGCGCCCGCAATGGTCGCCACCATCGTCATGATCAGCGTGTCGCGGTTGCGCACATGGCCCAGTTCATGCGCCATGACGCCCGCCACTTCGTCCCGGCTGAGCATCGACAGCAGGCCGGTGGTGGCGGCGACGGCCGCATGCTTCGGGTCGCGGCCCGTCGCGAAGGCATTGGGGTGCGGCTCATCGATCAGATAGACGCGTGGCATGGGGAGATCGGCGCGCCGGGCGAGGTCCGCGACGAGGCTGTAGAATTCGGGCGCGCTCCGCGCATCCACCTCCCGCGCATGATGCATCGACAGCACGATCCTGTCGGCGTTCCAGAAGGTGAACAGGTTCATGCCCGCCGCCACCAGCAGCGCGATCGCCGCGCCGCCGCCGCCGCCCAGCGTGTAGCCCAATGCCATGAACAGCGCCGTCAGCGCCGACAGCAGCATCACCGTCTTCATCCCACTCACTTGCGAAAGTCTCCTTTACGGCCCAGATAGCGGCCTTACTCTGAATATGGGGCGCCCTGAATATGGGGTGACGATGACGCCCCCGCAATCGAAAGGATGGACCGATGGGAACCTTCAACGGCAAGCGCCCCGCGCATGTGAAGCCGCCCGCGCACCTTTCCAAGAGCCCGCCGGTGCCGCAGCCCGACCCGATCGACAGTCCCTCCCGCCATGACGAGTTATTGAGCCCCGTTCGCTACGGCGACTGGGAACGCAAGGGAATCGCTATCGATTTCTGATCCGGCAGCGAAAGACGGTTAACGGTTCATCGCTGTTTGGGCACAGTTGGCGATGGCCTGTGCCGCGGATGCGGGCGGCACCGAACGCCCCCCTAGCCTTTTGCGCTGCAAAACGGGCAGGCTTTTATCCGAGCGGAAAGCATAACATACCGGGGCGCGGATGAAGTGAACGTGGTTGCCGAAGTCAATGTGAGGTCAGTGTCGGATTACGCGCCGGAGGATGCGGCGCTTCTGTGTGCAGTGGGTCGTCTGGTCTGTGCCTGGACGATGCTGGAACAGAGCCTGGAGGCGAAGATCGCGATGATGCGGGAAGCCATGGGGGATGTGCGGACCGTGGGTGCCCGGACCCGTCCGGGCATGACGAAGCTGATGACCGAACTGCGGACCATGGTGTCGATGCGGGACAGGCGCAATGCCGGCGCATTGACGGAAATAGCGGATATCGAGCGCGACATGCAGAGGATCGACCGGTTCCGGTCGCTCATCATCGGCGGCTTTCAGCAGCCCGCGCCCGGCGGCTTCACATGCCGCGATGCGCGGAACAATCAGACGCATGTCTCGCTTGAGCAACTCGAAGCGGAAATTGCTTCCCTCGAAAGGGTGGCGCAGCGCCTGCTGGCTGTCTGAACGGGTTAAGTAATCTTCCACGCTTGATCTTTATGCGGCGGAGGGCGAAGCCTTCATTCCGCGCGCGAGCCAAGAAACAGGAGCCTCATGTCCTACAAACCGATTCGCAAAGCCGTTTTCCCTGTCGCGGGTCTTGGCACGCGCTTTCTTCCGGCGACCAAGTCGGTGCCCAAGGAATTGCTGCCGGTGGTCGACCGTCCGCTGATCCAATATGCGGTGGACGAAGCGCGGGAGGCGGGGATCGAGCAGATGATCTTCGTGACCGGCCGCGGCAAGGGCGCGATCGAGGATTATTTCGACATGGCCTTCGAGGCCGAGGCGACGCAGCGCGAGCGGGGCAAGGACCTGTCCGCGCTGGACGGCACGCGGCTGTCGCCGGGCAATGCGGTGTTCCTGCGCCAGCAGGAGCCGCTGGGCCTGGGCCATGCCATCTGGTGTGCGCGGGACATTGTCGGCGATGAGCCTTTCGCGATCCTGCTGCCCGACGAATTCATGAAGGGCGCGCCGGGCCGGGGATGCCTGAAGCAGATGGTCGATGCCTATGACAGGGTCGGCGGCAATCTGGTCTGCGCGCTGGAAGTGCCGATGGCCGACACGCCGAGCTATGGCGTGATCGATCCGGGCCAGCGCGACGGCGCGCTGACCGAGGTGAAGGGACTGGTGGAAAAGCCCGCGCCGGGCACGGCGCCGTCCAACCTGATCCTGCCGGGGCGCTATATCCTCCAGCCCGAAGTGATGAAGATCCTGGAGACGCAGGAGAAGGGCGCCGGCGGCGAGATCCAGCTTACCGATGCCATGGCGTCGATGATCGGCACCCAGCCCTTCCATGGCGTGACCTTCGATGGACGCCGCTTCGACTGCGGATCGAAGGCAGGATATATCGAGGCGAACCTCGCCCTTGCGCTGGACCGCGAGGATATGGGCGAGCATATCCGCAAGTTCGCATTGGCCGAACTGGGCGTCAGCGGGATCGCCGCCGCGGCCTGACAGGGCGATGGAGAGGAAAGGCGTGGCCGGCCGCCACGCCTTTCCCGTCTCTGCGGCGCGCGGCAACAGCGCCGGGCGGTCTTGCCTCTGCCGCCGATTCATCCTATGGGCCCCTGCGTCATCTGGGGAGTAGCCAGCCGTTCCCGAGGGAGCGGGCCGTTCGTCAACATATTTGGCCGAGAGGCCATGGCGGGCGGGATGCGGGAGACCTTCAGAGTCCTTCCGCATCGGGCGAGACCAATGGCATCATCTTCTCCGTCCAGCCGGGCGGGAGGGGATGGTGGCATTGCGTCTTCACCTTCGCCCGGCCCGGACAGACCCTGATGGAAGCATTTCTCACCTCCACCGCCCTCGTCGCGCTCGCGGAAATGGGGGACAAGACGCAATTGCTGGCGATGCTGCTCGCCACCCGCTTTCGCAAGCCGGCGCCCATCATAGCGGGCATATTCGCCGCCACCCTGGCCAATCATTTCCTCGCCGCGCTGGTGGGCCATTCGGTCGCCGGCGTGCTGACGGAGCCATGGTTCCGCTATGCCGTCGCCGCCAGCTTCGTCGCGATGGCCGCGTGGACGCTGATCCCCGACAGGATCGACGAGGATGAGCCGTTGCGCGCGCCGTCGAAGGCGGGGGTATTCCTGACCACGCTGGTCGCCTTCTTCCTGGTGGAGATGGGCGATAAGACGCAGGTGGCGACGGTGATGCTGGGCGCGCGGTTCGACAATGTGCTGGCGGTCACCGCGGGCACGACGCTGGGCATGATGATCGCCAACGTGCCCGCCGTGCTGTTCGGCGAGGTGTTGGCGAAGAAGGTGCCGATGCGCGCGCTCCAGATCGGGGCGGCCCTGCTGTTCCTGGGCCTGGGCCTGTGGATGATTGCTGATTTGCGGGGCTGGATCGGGTAAAGCAGTTGTCAGCGGGCCGCGGCTGTTGCAAGGGGATGGCGGAAAGCCATTCCTTATCGGATGACAGGGGATGCGCAGAGTCATTCCCTTTGAACAGACAGGCATGGGACGCGTGATGAAGGACAGTCTGGTTACGGTGTTCGGCGGCGGCGGCTTTGTGGGGCGGCAGGTCGCCCAGGCGCTGATGGCGCGCGGCGCCCGGGTGCGCGTGGCGCAGCGCGATCTGTCGACCGCCGTGCGCGTCAAGCCGCTGGGCGCCCTTGGCCAGACGCAGTTCGTCGCGGCGGACATCCGCAAGCCCGAAAGCGTCGCCCGCGCCATTGCCGGCAGCGACATCGTCATCAATCTGGTGGGGGTGCTCTCGGGCGATTTCCAGGGTTCGCACCATGACGGCGCGGCGAACGTCGCCAGGGCGGCGGCGGACGCGGGCGTCCGGGCGCTCGTCCACATCTCCGCCATTGGCGCGGATGCGCAGAGCCCCTCCGCCTATGGCCGGTCGAAAGCCGAGGGCGAGGCGGCGGTCAAGGCCGCCTTCCCCAATGCGACCATCCTGCGCCCCTCGATCATTTTCGGACCGGAGGACCGGTTCCTCAATCGCTTTGCGGAGATCGTCCGCATCGCCCCGGTGGTGCCGGTGATCGCCGCCGACACCCGGTTCCAGCCGGTCTATGTCGCGGACGTGGCGCAGGCCGTCGCCAACGCCGCCGAAAATCCCGGCGAGCATGGCGGCAAGACCTATGAACTGGGCGGGCCGCAGACCTATACGATGCGGGAACTCAACGCCTGGATCGCCAGGACCATCGGCCGCGATCGCAGCCTGTGCGCCGTTCCCGCTTCGGTCGCCTCGCTGATCGCCATGCTGCCGGGCGGACCGATCACGCGGGACCAGTTGTCCATGCTGGCCAAGGACAATGTCGTCGCGCCCGGCGCGGACGGGCTGGCCGAACTGGGCGTCGCGCCCACGCCGATGCCGGCTGTCGCGGAGAAATGGCTGGTCCGCTACCGCAAGCATGGCCGTTTCGCGGGCCGGGTTCAGGCCTGATCCGCCGGAATCCGATCAGCCGGACCGACATCGGGCCGCGACGGGCCGTCTTGCGCGGGCCATTCGCTTCTGCACAATGGCCGCAACGCACCCAACGCCCTCTCCCGCCCCGGGGGAGGGTTTCCCTTTGTTCGCCCCATAAGGACTGCATCCCTCCATGGACCTGCATTATCTGACAGTCATCCTGCTTGGCATCGTCGAGGGGTTGACCGAGTTCCTGCCCGTATCCTCGACCGGCCACCTGATCCTGGCGAGCGAATTGCTGGGTTATGACGCGTCCACCTGGGCGATGTTCAACGTCATCATCCAGTTGGGCGCGATCCTGGCGGTGGTGGTGCTGTACTGGCGCACATTCTGGGCGGTGGGCATGGGCCTGCTGCGCAAGGAGCCGACGAGCTGGCGTTTCCTGCGCAATCTGCTGGTCGCCTTCATTCCGGCGGCGGTGATCGGCCTTGCCCTGCATAATCATATCGAGGAACTGCTGGGCGCGCCGCGGGTCGTCGCCTGGGCGCTGATCGTCGGCGGCGTGGCGATCCTGGCGATCGAGCGGATGGTGAAGGAAAACCGGTTCCACGGCATAGCCGACATTCCCTTCGTGCGGGTGGTGGGCATCGGCTTCATCCAGTGCCTGGCCATGATCCCGGGCGTCAGCCGGTCGGGCGCGACGATCATGGGCGCGCTGACGCTGGGGGTGGAGCGGCGCACGGCGGCGGAGTTCAGCTTCTTCCTCGCCATCCCGACCATGCTGGGCGCGTCCGCGCTGGAACTGCTGAAGAATGGCGACAAGATCACCTCCGGCGCGGTGGGATGGGACAGCATCGCGCTGGGGTTCGTGGTGTCCTTCATCGTTGCCGTGCTGGTCATCAAATGGTTTGTGGGGCTGGTGTCGCGCCATGGGTTCGCGCCGTTCGCCTGGTATCGAATCGTCGCGGGAATAGCCGCCCTGCTGTGGCTTTCCATGCGATAAGCCCGAAACGGACCTATTTAACGCAAGATTATTTCAGGAGCGGAGAAGTTCCGGAGGCATTTCGCGGAAAATAGGTCAATCATGCTGACATAAGTCGCAGAATCCGCGTGACTCTGCGGGTTTTTCTGCTATGCGCTCCCTGCAAATTCATTTCAGGGACTCATCATGGCAGACAATCCAATGCTGAAATTCGTGGGAACGGGCCAAGCCTATCCCGAGAAGCGTTCGGCCGACGATCGCGCCGACGATTTCCTGGAGATCAGCCGCAGCTTCATATTGGATCGGGCGGAGGAACAGGCGTCGCGCTGCTCGCAATGCGGCGTGCCTTATTGCTCGACCCATTGCCCGCTGCACAACCATATCCCTGACTGGCTGCGCCTGACCGCCGAAGGGCGGCTGCGCGAAGCCTATGAACTCAGCAACCTGACCAGCACCATGCCGGAAATCTGCGGCCGCATCTGCCCGCAGGACCGTCTGTGCGAAGGCAATTGCGTCATCGAATTTTCGGGTCACGGTTCCGTCACCATCGGTTCGGTCGAAAAGTTCATCACCGACACCGCCTGGAAGGAAGGCTGGGTCGAACCGCTGGTCCCCGGCGCGCCCACCGGCCAGTCGGTCGGCGTGATCGGCGCGGGTCCGGCGGGTCTGACGACCGCCGAATATCTGCGGGTCGCAGGCTATGAGGTGCATGTCTATGACCGGCACGACCGGGCGGGCGGGCTGCTGACCTATGGCATTCCCGGCTTCAAGCTGGAGAAGGATGTGGTCATGCGCCGCATCCAGCGGCTGAAGGACGGCGGCATCGTCTTCCACGAAAGCTTCGAGGTCGGCCGCGACGCGACCATGGAGGAGCTGCGCGGCCGCCATGACGCCATCCTGATCGCGACCGGCGTGTACAAGCCGCGCGACATCAAGGCGCCGGGCGTCGGCGCGCCGGGCGTGGTCAAGGCGCTCGACTTCCTGATCGCCTCCAACAAGGCCGGTTTCGGCGACGCCGTGTCGGAACATGAGGACGGTTCGCTGCACGCCAATGGCAAGAAGGTCGTCGTCATCGGCGGCGGCGACACCGCGATGGACTGCGTCCGCACCGCCGTGCGTCAGGGCGCGACCTCGGTGAAGTGCCTCTATCGCCGCGACCGCGACAATATGCCCGGATCGCAGCGCGAGGTCGCCAATGCCGAGGAAGAGGGCGTTGAATTCGTCTGGCTTTCCGCGCCCATCGCCTTTGAAGGCACGGAGCATGTGACCGGTGTCAAGGTCACGAAGATGCGCCTTGGCCAGCCCGACGCATCGGGCCGCCGCGCGCCGGAACCCGATCCCGGCACGGAGCACACGCTGGAGGCGGACCTCGTCATCAAGGCGCTGGGTTACGATCCGGAGGAACTGCCCAGGCTGTTCGGCGCGGAGGACCTGTCCGTCACACGCTGGGGCACGCTGCGCGTCGATCACAAGACGATGATGACCAGCATGGACGGCGTGTTCGCGGCGGGCGACATCGTGCGCGGCGCTTCGCTGGTGGTCTGGGCGATCCGCGACGGCCGCGACGTGACCGAGCATATGCACCGCTACCTGAAGGCGAAGGCCAAGGCGGCGGCCGGGGAAAGGCAGGCCGCCTGATGCGCGCCGCCCTCCTCCTCCTGCTGGCGACGCCGATCGCGGCTGAGGCGCAGACCCCGGTTCAGGCGGCAGCCGTCCAATCTGTCGATCCGGCACTGCTGACCAAGGCTCAGCCGATTGCCGCCGTCATCCTGCCCAACGGCACCATGGAAAAGATGATGGGGCCGATGATGCAGAAGATGATGGGACCGATGATGGACGGCATGACCAGGATGCCGATCCGCGAGTTCCTGAAGGTCGGCGGCCTCGACCCGGAACGGGCGGAACATCTGGGTGAAGGCACGATCGAGGAAATGATGGCGATCATCGATCCCAATTTCCGCAAGCGGATGGACGTGATCGTCAACAGCATGATGCCGGCCATGGGTCGTTTCATGGGACGTTATGAACCGGACATGCGGGAAGGCATGGCGGAAGCGTTCGCCCATCGCTACAGCGCGGCCGAGCTTGATCAGATCGGTGCGTTCCTGAAAACGCCCGTCGGCGCCAAGTTCGGCGCGGGCTTCATGGAGCTGGCCGCCGACCCGCATTATATCGGGCGGATGCAGAAGATCATGCCTGAAATGATGCAGGCCATGCCGGAGATCATGAAATCCTCCGCGGCGGAACTCGCCAAGCTGCCCAAGCCGCGAACCTATAATGATCTGACGAAGGCTGAACGCGAGCGTCTCACCGCATTGCTCGGCGCGGACGCCAAGAAGGCCCACTGACAAAAGCGCCGGCGATGCCGGCAACCAACGGAATGACAGCGGCCTTACCCAAAGACAGGGACGGCCACAGGCAAGGGTAAGTCATCATGACCGACACCAATTTCATGGCCAGCCCCGAAGAGCGCGCACGGATCGCGGCCGAGGGCATGTATCACCCGGAAATGGAAGGCGATGCCTGCGGCGTCGGACTGGTCGCCGCGACGGACGGCCGCCCGAGCCGTCGCGTGGTCGCCAGCGCCATCGACGCGCTGAAGGCCGTCTGGCATCGCGGCGCCGTGGACGCCGACGGCAAGACCGGCGACGGCGCGGGCATCCATGTCGACCTGCCGGTGCGTTTCTTCGATGACGCCATTGCCGACTCCGGCCACAAGCCGCTGCCCAACCGCCTTGCCGTCGGCATGATCTTCCTGCCGCGCACGGATTTGAGCGCGCAGGAAACCTGCCGCACCATCGTCGAGGCCGAGATCATCGACGCGGGCTACACCATCTATGGCTGGCGCCAGGTGCCCGTCGACGTCTCCGTCATCGGGGAGAAGGCGCAGCGCACCCGTCCGGAAATCGAGCAGATCATGATCGCCGGTCCCATGCCGGAAGAACGCGATCAGGCCGAGTTCGAAAAGGACCTCTACCTCATCCGCCGCCGGATCGAGAAGAAGGTGATCGCCGCGCAGATTCAGGATTTCTACATCTGCTCGCTGTCGTGCCGCTCGATCATCTACAAGGGGCTGTTCCTCGCGGAATCGCTGTCGGTCTTCTATCCCGACCTGCAGGACGAGCGGTTCGAGAGCCGGGTCGCGATCTTCCACCAGCGCTATTCGACCAACACCTTCCCGCAATGGTGGCTGGCCCAGCCGTTCCGCACGCTCGCGCATAATGGTGAGATCAACACCATCCGCGGCAACAAGAACTGGATGAAGAGCCACGAGATCAAGATGGCTTCGCTCGCCTTCGGTGAGCAGTCGGAGGACATCAAGCCGGTGATCCCGGCGGGCGCGTCCGATACCGCCGCGCTCGACGCCGTGTTCGAGGCGATCTGCCGTTCGGGCCGCGACGCGCCGACCGCCAAGCTGATGCTCGTGCCCGAAGCCTATCAGTCGGCCAGCGCCGAACTGCCCCAGGCGCATGCGGACATGTATGAATATCTCGCCTCCGTGATGGAGCCGTGGGACGGCCCCGCCGCGCTGGCGATGACCGACGGCCGCTGGGTCGTGGCGGGCGTCGACCGCAATGCGCTGCGCCCGCTGCGCTACACGCTGACCGGCGACAATCTGCTGATCGTGGGTTCGGAAACCGGCATGGTCGTCGTTCCCGAAACCACCATCGTGCGGAAGGGCCGCATGGGTCCGGGCCAGATGATCGCCGTCGACCTGCAGGAAGGCACGATCTACGACGATCATGAGATCAAGGACCAGATTGCCGGCGAGCGCCCCTATTCGGAACTGATCAAGGACTTCATGACGGTCAATGATCTGGGCGATGTGCCCAGTGCCCTGCCTTCATGGGACAAGGCCGAACTGACGCGCCGTCAGGTCGCCGCCAACCTGACGCTTGAGGACATGGAGCTGATCCTCGCGCCGATGGTCGAGGATGCGAAGGAAGCCGTCGGATCGATGGGCGACGACACGCCGCTGGCCGTCATTTCCGACAAGCCGCGCACGGTCAGCCATTTCTTCCGCCAGAATTTCAGCCAGGTCACCAACCCGCCGATCGATCCGCTGCGGGAACGGTACGTCATGAGCCTGAAGACGCGCTTTTCCAACCTCCACAACATATTGGAGCAGGACGCGCAGAACAGCCATGTGCTGGTGCTGGATTCGCCGGTGCTGACCTCTTCCGAATGGGCGAAGCTGAAGGGGCATTTCGGCCCTGCGGTGGCCGAGATCGACTGCACCTTCCCGGCCGAGGGCGGGCAGGAGCAGTTGCGCGCCGCCATCGCCCGCATCCGGGAGGAAGCGGAACAGGCCGTGCGCGAAGGCCGCACCGAAATCTTCCTGACCGACGAGCATGTCAACGCCGACCGCGTCGCCATCGCCGGCGTGCTGGCGGCGGCGGCGGTGCATACGCATCTCGTCCGCAAGGGCCTGCGCAGCTATGCATCGATCAACGTGCGTTGCGCCGAAGCGCTCGACACCCATTATTTCGCGGTGCTGATCGGCGTCGGCGCGACCACGGTGAACGCCTATCTGGCCGAAGCCAGCATCGCCGACCGCCATGCGCGGGGGCTGTTCGGCGATCTGACGCTGGACGCCTGCTTCGAACGCTATCGCATCGCGATCAACGAAGGCCTGCTGAAGATCATGTCCAAAATGGGCATCGCGGTCATCAGCAGCTATCGCGGCGGCTATAATTTCGAAGCGGTGGGCCTCAGCCGCGCGCTGGTCAACGACCTGTTCCCCGGAATGCCCGCGAAGATTTCGGGCGAGGGCTATCAGTCGCTCCACTACAGCGCGAAGCTGCGCCACGACACCGCCTATGACAGCGCCATCGTGCGCCTGCCGGTCGGCGGCTTCTACCGCCAGCGCAATGGCGGCGAGACGCACGCCTATTCGGCGCAGCTGATGCACCTGTTGCAGACCTCGGTCGCAACCGACAGCTATTCGACCTATCTGCAATTCTCGCGCGGCGTGCGCGATTTGCCGCCGGTCTATCTGCGCGACCTGCTGGAGTTCAACTTCGCCCGCGAGGCGGTGCCGATCGACGAGGTCGAGGCGACCACCGAAATCCGCAAGCGTTTCGTGACGCCGGGCATGTCGCTCGGCGCGCTCTCTCCGGAGGCGCATGAGACGCTGGCCATCGCCATGAACCGCATCGGCGCCAAGGCCGTGTCGGGCGAAGGGGGCGAGGATGCGAACCGCTTCAAGCCCTATGAGAATGGCGACAACGCCAATTCGGTGATCAAGCAGATCGCGTCGGGCCGCTTCGGCGTCCATGCGGAGTATCTGGGGTCGGCCGAGGAAATCGAGATCAAGGTCGCGCAGGGCGCCAAGCCCGGCGAGGGCGGCCAGTTGCCCGGCTTCAAGGTGACGGAGTTCATCGCCAAGCTGCGCCATGCGACGCCCGGCGTGACGCTGATCTCGCCGCCGCCGCACCATGACATCTACTCGATCGAGGATCTGGCGCAGCTCATCTACGACTGCAAGATGATCAATCCCCGCGCCCGCGTCTGCGTGAAGCTGGTCAGCCAGGCGGGCATCGGCACCGTGGCGGCGGGCGTGGCGAAGGCCCACGCAGACGTCATCCTGGTCGCGGGCCATGTCGGCGGCACCGGCGCTTCGCCGCAGACTTCGGTGAAATATGCGGGCACGCCCTGGGAAATGGGCCTGTCGGAAGCCAACCAGGTGCTGACGCTGAACGGCCTGCGGCATCGCGTGAAGCTGCGCACCGACGGCGGGCTCAAGACCGGCCGCGACATCGTGATCGCGGCAATCCTGGGCGCGGAAGAGTTCGGCATCGGCACGCTGTCGCTGGTCGCCATGGGCTGCATCATGGTGCGCCAGTGCCACAGCAACACCTGCCCCGTCGGCGTCTGCGTGCAGGACGAGCGCCTGCGCGAGAAGTTTACCGGGACGCCAGAGAAGGTCATCAACCTCATGACCTTCATCGCGGAGGAAGTGCGCGAGATTCTGGCGCGTCTGGGCTATCGCAGCCTGGACGAGGTGATCGGGCGGACCGAACTGCTGAAGCAGGTCAATCGCGGCGCCGAGCATCTGGACGATCTGGACCTCAACCCGATCCTCGCCAAGGTGGATGCGCCCGACGACCAACGCCGTTTCAGCCTGACGGAATGGCGCAACCCGGTGCCCGACAGCCTTGACGCGCAGATGATGAAGGATGCCCGCGCGGTGTTCGAACGCGGCGAGAAGATGCAGCTCACCTATACGGTGCGCAACACGCATCGCGCCGTGGGCACCCGCCTGTCGGCCGCCGTCACGGAGAAGTTCGGCATGTCGACGCTGGCGGACGGCCATCTGACCGTGCGGCTGCGCGGTTCGGCCGGCCAGTCGCTGGGCGCCTTCCTGTGCAAGGGCATCAAGCTGGAGGTCTTCGGTGACGCCAACGACTATGTCGGCAAGGGGCTGTCGGGCGGCATCATCACCGTGCGCACCACGGTGTCCTCGCCGCTATCGAGCAAGGACAACACCATCATCGGCAACACCGTGCTCTACGGCGCGACCAGCGGGAAGCTGTTCGCGGCGGGACAGGCCGGGGAACGCTTCGCCGTCCGCAATTCGGGCGCTCAGGTGGTGGTCGAGGGCTGCGGCGCGAACGGCTGCGAATATATGACCGGCGGCACCGCGGTCATCCTGGGCAGGACCGGCGCCAATTTCGGCGCGGGCATGACGGGCGGCATGGCCTTCATCCTGGACGAGGACGGCAGCTTCCCGACGCGCGCCAATCCGGAAAGCATCGTCTGGCAGCGGCTGGAAAGCGCCCATTGGGAGGCGGAGCTGAAGGCGCTGATCGCCCAGCATGCGGTGGCGACCGACAGCAAATGGTCGAACACGATCCTGGACGATTGGGACCGCTGGCGCCGCTACTTCTGGCAGGTCTGCCCGAAGGAAATGGTGAGCCGCCTCGCCCATCCGCTGAGCGATGCGCCGACGCAGGTCGTTGCCGCCGAATAAGCGGCCGGTTCAGTAAGACAGGGCAGCGTCCGCCGGGGCTTCCTCGGCGGACGTTCTGCTTTCGGGCGCCTGCGCGATCCGGACGGGCTGGAAACTGCCTTCGCTCTCGCCATTGGCGAATCTTTCGATGGAGGCCGGCAACGTTCGGACGGTCTGGGGCGGTTCGGCATGATCAGGCGCCATCTCGTCCCCCTGCGCCGCATAATCGCGCACCACAGGATCGTTCATTCCGTCCCAGCCAGCCATGTCGGCCGCCATCTGCCTGTCCGCAAGCGTCGGACCGCAGCCGTCGCAGCGAACGATGGCGGGGCCGGTCAGATCGGCAGACCCCATGTCGTAACCGGTCCCGTCGGGGCTGACCGCCTGCGGCAAGGAGGTTTCGGTTCCAGGCCTGGGCTGTGTCGTGGCGTACAGGCCCAGACCGAAGCCGCCGGTCAGCGCCACCCCGGCACATGCACATGAAAACAACCAGAAACGCGCGGACATGGGGCAACCCTTCCTCTATCCTTCACCCGCCCCCTGACTTTCTCCGACCAAAACAACGCAAATGAAGATCGGTTGTTGCATGAGGAAAAAGCCTTTGCTAAGGGCCGCCTCCTACCAAGGCACCGGCCCCGCCGGTTCCCGGAAAATGTGCGGTCGTGGCGGAATTGGTAGACGCGCAACGTTGAGGTCGTTGTGGCCGAAAGGCCGTGGAAGTTCGAGTCTTCTCGACCGCACCATTTTCCTTGAGATCCAATAGTCCCATCATCGCCAAGTTCGGGGACGCAGCGATGCGGACGCGGGCGGCATATGGTTGGCTGGTTGGAAAATCTGACCGGGCGCGCTCGCCAACCGAGGATGCTTCCCGCCATCGTCATTGAAAGCGCCACCGCCAGTCCCAATCTTGCGGCCTTTCACAGCCCTAAAAGGCGCATGGAACCATTTTCCCCTTGCCCCGGCGGCGATCCCATGCACAAAGCTTGCCAATTGCCGCGCGGGTCATGGAATCAACCCGCAAGAAGCATGCGGCAGCAAGGATGACGTGATGGACGACGTGATGATGCAGGACCGCTCAGCCCCGGCATCGCCCCTTCCCCCGCAGGAAGTGGGAGAGGGCCTGTCCGTCATCTCCATCGCCAAAAGCTATGATAAGCGCGTCGTGCTGGCCGATGTGTCGCTGACCGTCGGCAAGGGCGAGGTGGTCGGCCTGCTCGGCCCCAATGGCGCGGGCAAGACGACCTGCTTCTATTCGGTGATGGGGCTGGTGCGGCCGGACCATGGCCGCATCGTGCTGGACGGGCAGGACATCACCGGCCTGCCCATGTACCGCCGGTCGATATTGGGGCTGGGCTATCTGCCGCAGGAAACATCGATCTTCCGGGGCCTGACCGTGGCCCAGAATATCGGCGCGGTGCTGGAACTGGCGGAACCGGACAGGGCGGCGCGGCAGGCGCGGCTGGAACAGTTGCTGGAGGAATTCGGCCTGACCCGGCTGCGCGATTCCTCCGCCATGGCGCTGTCGGGCGGCGAGCGGCGGCGGTGCGAGATCGCCCGCGCGCTGGCGGCCAATCCGTCGATCGTGCTGCTGGACGAGCCGTTCGCGGGCATCGATCCGCTGTCCATCGCGGATATTCGCGACCTGGTGAAGCAGCTGAAGACGCGCGGCATCGGCGTCCTCATCACCGACCATAATGTCCGCGAGACGCTGGAGATCGTAGACCGCGCCTGCATCATCTATGACGGCAAGGTGCTGTTCGCGGGCAGCCCGACGGAGCTGGTCGCCAATGCCGATGTGCGTCGGCTCTATCTGGGCGAGAATTTCTCGCTCTGACATGGGCGGCGGGCGGGTCCTTCCTGACGGCGGCGAGGGGGAAGGCTGATGGCGCTCGCGCCCCGTCTCGACCTGCGGCAGAGCCAGTCGCTGGTGATGACGCCGCAGCTTCAGCAGGCGATCAAGCTGCTGGCGCTGTCCAATCTGGAGATCGAGGCGTTCGTCGCGGGCGAACTGGAAAAGAACCCGTTATTGGAGTCCGGCGGACCGGATGATTTCGCGCCGCCCGCCGACGGCGTGGACCGGGCGGCGGAACAGCATGACCTGCGCGCCGAGACGGGCGATGCCGACCAGTTGATCGGCCAGGGTCTGGGCGGCGCGGATTCGCCGCTGGACGTCGACTATGGCGCGGAGACCTTCATCGACGATGGGCCGGGCGACCGGATGGCGACGGCGGCCATTGGTTCCGGCGGCATGGACCTGCTGTCCGGCGGCAGCGGCGAGGCGCCGGATTTCGACAGCTTCGCCAATCCGGAGCAGGGCCTTCAGGAACATCTGATGGATCAGGCCCGCAGCGCGCTGTCGGGCATGGACCTGATGATCGCCGCGCAATTGATCGGGCAGATCGATGAGGCGGGCTATCTGGAGGCCAATCTGCTGGAGACCGCCCATGGCATGGGCGTGCCGCTCTTTCAGGTCGAACAGGCGCTGGCGGTGATCCAGGGTTTCGATCCGACCGGAGTAGGCGCGCGGTCGCTGTCGGAATGCCTGGCATTGCAGGCCAAGGAGGTCGATCGCTACGATCCCTGCATGGCGAAGCTGCTCGCCAATCTGGACCTGCTCGCCAGGGGCGCCCTGCCCCAGTTGCGCCGGATCTGCGGCGTGGATGAGGAGGATATGGCTGACATGATCCGCGAATTGCGCGGCTATGATCCCAAGCCGGGCCTGCGTTTCTCCACCGAGAGCGCCGCGCCGGTGACGCCCGACCTGTTCGTGCGGCCGACGCGAGAGGGCTGGGCGATCGAGGTCAACAGCGCCACCCTGCCCCGCGTGCTGATCAACCGGACCTATTATGTCGAGCTGGCGTCCGGTCCGCAGGACAAGACGTCCAAGGCCTGGCTGGCCGACTGCCTCGCCAGCGCCAACTGGCTGGTCAAGGCGCTCGACCAGCGGCAGAAGACCATCATCAAGGTCGCGAGCGAGATCGTCCGCCAGCAGGAGGATTTCTTCCGCAAGGGCGTGGAGCATCTGAAGCCGCTGACGCTGAAGGCCGTGGCCGATGCGATCCAGATGCATGAATCGACCGTCAGCCGGGTGACGTCGAACAAATATCTGTCCTGCCCGCGTGGGCTTTACGAACTCAAATATTTCTTCACCAGCGGCGTTTCTGCGGCCGGCGGCGACGGCGCGGTGTCGGCCGAGGCGGTCAAGAGCCACATCAAGGCGCTGATCGCGGCCGAGACGCCCGACGCCATCTTGTCCGACGACACGCTGGTCGACCTGCTGCGCGCCAAGGGCATGGACATCGCCCGCCGCACCGTCGCCAAATATCGCGAGGCGATGGGGATCGGGTCATCGGTGCAGCGGCGGCGGCAGAAGGCGTTGCGCGGGCAGGCGGCTTAGCGCGAGTTGGCTTGGGGTGCGGGCGCTCCCCTTCCCCCTTCATCATGTGAGGGAGATGGCAGAAATCCGCTCATAAGCTTGACCCGGCCAACACAAGCGGCAACATCAGCCATCTATTCCCTCAAGGATTTCATCGTCATCCCATGTCCATCGCCTATCTGAACGGCCGCTTCCTGCCGCTGGAACAAGCCCAGGTCCCCGTGCTGGATCGCGGTTTCCTGTTCGCGGACGGCATTTATGAGGTCGCGGCGGTGATCGACGGCAAGCTGGTCGACAGCGCGTCCCATCTCGCCCGGCTGGAGCGGTCCACCCAAGCGATCGGCATCGCCCTGCCCCTCTCCCTCGAGGAGATCGAGGCGGCGCAGAAGGAACTTGTGGCGCGCAATGCGCTGGCCGAGGGGCTGGTCTATCTCCAGATCACGCGCGGCGCCGATGCGACCCGCGATTTCCTGCCCTCGCCCGGCATCCAGCCCACGCTGGTCATGTTCGTCCAGGCCAAGCCTTTCCTCGACGTGCCCGCCGTGCGCAACGGGATCGCGGTCGCGACCATGCCCGACCTGCGCTGGGCGCGGCGCGACATCAAGAGCGTCGGCCTGCTCGCCCAGGCCATGGCCAAGCGCGCCGCCGCCGAAGCAGGCGCGCAGGAGGCCTGGATGGTCGAGGACGGCTTTGTCACGGAGGGGGCTTCGTCCACCGCCTTCATCGTGACGGAGGAGGGCATCGTCACCCGGCCCTATAGTCAGGCGGTGCTGGCGGGCTGCACCGGCGCGGCGCTGACCGCACTGGCGGAGGAAAGCGGCATCGCCATCGTCCGCCGCCCCTTCACCGTTGCGGAAGCGTTGGCGGCGAAGGAAGCCTTCATCACCAGCGCGTCGACGCTCTGCCAGTCGGTAGTGCGGATCGACGGCCGGGCCATCGGGGACGGCAAGCCCGGCCCGCTCGCGATGCGGCTGCGCACGCTCTATATCGACTTTGCGCGGCGCACCGCTGTCTGAGCAAAAGGCGGTTTGAGCAAAAGAACGCGCAAAACTTGATCCATTTCGGATGAACTAAGGGAATGCCGCCATTCCCGCCATTTCGGCGGGGATCGAAGCTCCATTTTGGCGGTCCGTTACGGTGAGGCTGGAAAAGAGCCGTTTACAGGGCGCTCCCTGAACGCGATGGGCGGCATTATCTCCATAATGGAGAATGGTTTGGCTGCGTAACGACGGCGTTGCGATAAGCTGGAACAAACAGGATGGAGATTTTCGGCGTGGGTTTGGATCATGATGAGATCGGTTTCGGCGCATCCCTGGACCAACCCTTCGGCGCGCGCGACGAGCGGCCGGGCCTGCTGATCCTGGCCGACGACATCTATCTGGACGACGCCGCGATGCTGAGCCAGGCGGCGGGCCTTCGCCTGCTGGGCACGGTGCCGCTGGACCAGGCACCGACCCGGCTGGACGTGCAGATCGGCTGCGACATCATCCTTTGCTTCTGCCCGACGCCCGATCCGATGATCGAGCGGCTGCTGGTGCAGATCGAGACCTTGGCGCTGCAGAACGACATGCCGGTCATATTGGTGGCCGATCTGGGAACCGTCGATCTTGCCTATGCCTGCCTGCGCAGCGAGCGGACGCAATTGCTTTGCCGGCCGGGGCATACGGATCTGGCCGCCGCCCTTCTGGCGGCCGCCCGCCAGAGGCCGTCCGGATCGCTGCACGAGGCGAACCGGGATAATGAAGGCCTGCGGCTGCAACAGTTGAGCGACGAGGTGAGCCGCCTCGCCCGCACGCTGGAGGCGCTGACGCTGCGCCCGCGCCATGCGACGCCGTCCTTCGACCTGGGGCCCCGCATATCGGACGAGCCGAGCGACTATATCGGCATGCCGGCGCTGGAACCGATCGGCAGCGCCGACAAGTCCGCCGATGCCGCGGCCCTGGAAGCAGCGCAGGTGCGCGACCTGTTGCGGGCGCGTCGATTGCGCGACGATTTCCTGCCCGCCGATCTGTTCGCTGACCCTGCCTGGGACATGCTGCTGGACCTGCTGGCGGCGCGGCTGGAGCATGAGCGCGTGTCCGTGTCCAGCCTGTGCATCGCATCGGCCGTGCCGCCCACCACCGCGCTGCGCTGGATCAGGACGCTGACCGAGATGGGCTTTGTCGACAGGCAGGCCGATCCGCATGACGGGCGCCGCGTCTTCATCGCGCTGGCCGACCACACGGCGGAGGCGCTGACCCGCTGGTTCACCGCCAGCCGCCGTTTCCTGTGCGCGTGACGTACCGGTGCGCATCGCCGCTTGACCGACGCCCGGATTACCGTAGATAGACGCGCACCGGACGCTTGGCATCAGGACAGGCATCGGGCGATTAGCTCAGTTGGTAGAGCGTCTCGTTTACACGGAAATTTGGCGTTTATCCTATCGCGTTGAATTTACGCGGTTTTCTTTGCTTCCGCTGTATCCACTTCGGGAATAGTTCGGGACTCCGAAGCCTCCAGCGCCTTGCGCACGTCGTCATCGAAAGCATGGGCATAGCGAAGGGTCGTGCGGATATTCTGGTGTCCCAAGGCTTTCTGCGCGGCGGCCAAATTGCCGGTTCGGCGCAGGATCCGCGTCCCGCGCGTGTGGCGCAGATCATGGAAGCGGAAATTTTCGATTTCGGCGGCGCTCAGGGCCTCGCCCCACACCTTCCGCCATCCATCCTTAGAAATCGGATACCGTTGCCCCTTGCGGCGCTTCTGGCGGCTCTGCTGGCATTCATAGGTGAACACCTGCGGACATGCCTGCGGCTGCGTCGCTATCATGACGATCATTTCAGTGGTCAGCGGGCGCTTTTTGCGGTTGCCGCCTTTCACGGTCCGCCACGCCACCTTCGCGGGCAAATCCAGATCGGACCAAAGCAGGGTCCGCACTTCGGAAACGCGCCATCCTGAGAGCAGGGCAAATTTGACGAACGGCTGATAATCTTCCCGGATCGTGGAAAGCAGCCGGTCTTCCTCATCGAATTGGAGTTCGCGCGGGTCATGTTCCTTGACCGCATAGCGCATTGCGCCCCAATCCGGCATTTCGCCGACATCATAGCGGGCGCGTTCGGTGGCGCGCCAAAAGGCGCGGGCGACGTCGATTTCCCGATTGACGCTGGAGCCTTCGACCAGCGCGGCGCGCTGGCGGAAATAAGCACCGATGTCCGTATGATCGACATCGGACATGAAGGTGCGGGGGCCGATGGCATTGACGAAATTGTCCAGCCAGCTTTCAGATGACGCGCTCCATCGGCCCTCTTTGCGCAGCTTCGCTTCGTATAGCCCGGCGGCCTCGTCCATCGTGATCGGTTTGCGATTTTTGATGTCGAGCGCCGCTTCTGCGCGCTTGCGGGCCTCTACCCTTTCCGCTTCGCGCTTCGTTTTCTGGCCCGTCGAGCCGTGAAATCTCCGACCACGATGTTGGAAATCGTAGAGGTAGAGGGTCGAGTTTTTCGGCTTGTAGACGGACATTCATGATCCTCGCGGACGCGGGCCGCTACATAGGCGTCGCAGTCTTCCGGGCGGTAGCGAATCTTGCGCTCTGTGATGGCGACGTAACGAATATGGCCCTGCTGGCGAATGCGGCGCAAGGTCTTGTCGCTGATATGGAGGCGATTGGCCGCCTCCATCGGGGTCAAAAGGACCGGCCCGCTCATGCCGCTAACCTCAACTGCTTTTCCGCCGGAGCCTTATCGCGGGGCGGGATCCAGAAGGTCGGGGCAAATGGCCGACCTTCAAAGTCCGTCATGGGGGCGCGGCGCTTGTCCCAGACCACCCACATATAATCGATTTTGCCGTGATCGTATGCGTTGTCGCCTAGCTGTTCGATGATGTTGCCGGGGGGCATGGATGGCCGTTCGCACAGGATCCAAACGCCGATCGGCGTCTCGTCCGTGAAAAGGCAATAGCGGCCTTCGCTGGCGAGCCATTTCAGGGGCAGGAGGGCGCAGACCTTGTGCGTGGCGATCGACAGGGCACGGCGGATGCACTTTTCCGCCAGACCGCGCACAAGGCGGCCATTCTGGAAAGAGAATGGCGGGTTGAAGATGATCGACAGGCCGCCGCCCGCTTCCAGCAGATGGCGCTGGTCGCCCAACAGGTCATGTTCGCCCATGAACAGCCGGTGCCCAGCAGCGCGGGCGAATAGGTCCGTGCCATAGGCATTGAAGCCGCGTTCGGTCAGCGTCTCCGGGATATGCATCTGACCACAGCAGGGATCCAGATAGGTGACGTCCGACTCCAGGGCGATCATATCCAGCAAGCGGTGCGTCACCCATCTTTCCTCGACATACCAATCCCATGGATGACGCTTAATCTTCTGTTTTCGGCGAAGGCGCTTGCCAGCGCCGCTGGTAAGTTCCCCGCTCATTGTTCCTCGCTCCCGGTGCTGAGCGCCTTTTGGGCGTCATGGTAGTTGCGGAATCCTGCATCGCGGGCGACGCGTTCCAGCGCATCCGCGTGCTTGATGCCCTGTTCTTTTTTCAGGCGCTTGGCGGCCCGTTTCAGGCCGTTGATCGTGGTGAACTGCGTCATGCAGCGTTCCTTTGTTCGGTGGCGGCGGCGCGGAGTTCGAGCAGGGGGATTGCCCAGATCTGCACGTAAAGGTGCGCCCAGCGCCAAATGGCGTAGAGGTTGCGATGATGCGGGGTGTCGGCGACGGCCTTTTCCAGTGCGCGGCGCGCGGTGGCGACAATGGCAAGCCAGCCCTCCCGATCGGTCGGGTTAGGTGGCCGGCCAACGCCGGTCAGTTCCTCGCGCTCCAGCGTCGGGATCCCCAGCTTGCGGGCGATCAGCACGGCCATGATATGCCATTGTGCCATGTCGGCATTGCGGGCTTCGGTCAGACGCCAGCGTTTATCGCCATTGCCCGCCTTGCGGATCTCTTCCGCCCAGCCCGCTTCCCGGCGCTTGCACTCCGACACGATGGCAGACCAATGGTCAGGCGTCGTGATGGCCCATGGGGCGGCGGTCATGGCTGCACCGCCCTGCGCCCCGCGTCCGTGATGGAATAGGTCGCGTAATAGCCGTCGGGGGTCTTGGCATGGTGAACATAGCCCCAGCGTTCGAGGCGGCGGAGCATGTTGCGGACCTGCGGCAAGCATCGACGGCCAGAGATATATCCACAGGCGCGGGCGATCTCCCATGTCATGCCCTGCGCTCTGTCGGCCAACAAACTCAAGGCGGTATGTTCTTGCAGCGACAGCCTGCGCCATTGGTCCGCTTGGGGCGGATGCATCGTCGTCATGTAATCCGTCATGCGATCATGCTGGGCCTGCGCCACACTGCTGGCGCAGTCAGGGCAGCGGACGAAGGGGGAGCCGGAACAGTCCATGGCGATCAATGCCCAGCCCTTCGGCACGTCGGCGGTCTGGCTATTGTGCTGGCGGCCGCAATCGGCGCAGATGAAGATGACGGCGGACTGAGCGCGGGCGATTTTCTGAAAGGCGGTCAACGGCGTTCCTCCTGAATAGAGGCCACAAAACGGGCGATGATGAAGGGGATGGCGCAGACGACAGCGATCAGAAAAAGCGCGCGGGTCGCGCCCTTGATCGCCAGTTCGAGGCGGCGGCAGTGGCGGCCAGCGGTGCCACAGGAATCGCAGCGGCAACCGATGGGATGGATGGCGGGGGTGGATCGGCTGCGCATGGTCATTCGATCCCCAGCGCGGCCTTGTAGGTTTCGAGGATCGCCTCGCTTTCCATGCGCGTGTTGCGCTCCAGCTTCCGCAGGGCGAGGATGGATTTCATGCCCTTGACATCGAAGCCGGTGGCCTTCGCCTCTCCAAACACGTCCTTGATGTCGTCGGCGATGCCCTGCTTCTCTTCCTCAAGCCGCTCGATCCGTTCGATCATCTGGGCCAGTTGCTGCGCGGCGGCCTCGGGATTGGCCTTGATCGGATCGGGAACGAACCGCTTTTTCCGCCCTTTGCTGACCGGCGCGGTGTCGTTGGCCGGGACCAGCTTATGGACGAAGCCGCCTTTGCCATCGGGGACGGATGCCATGCGCATTGCGGGCGCGGGGGTATCTACAGTCTGAGCCTGCATGATTGCCTTCCTGTTCATGCGTTGGAGGGGGTGCTGGGGCGTGCGAAAACCCAGCAGTTGACGGTCTTGCCGGTGCGGGAATTGACCGGCTTGTGAGCGAGGAACTTCCGGGCCTTGCTGGATTTCAGCAGGCGCTTGAGTTCATTCATCGGGGGAAGCGACAGGCGCAGATCGCCGCATTTCTGCTCGAACTGCACAAGGTTGATCGCGAAGACGTCGTTGGTGCGGCTGTGATCAATAGGCCGGTCCGTCGTGTCAGATTCCTGCGCCGCGATCCAATCGAAGCGCTCCCAGAATAGCTCGACATGGGGATGATCATGTTCGACCAGGCGCTGCCGTTCGGTCAGCATTTCCCGGATAAAATCGTGCGTGGCATCAACCGCGGATCTCGGCACGTTGCGCACCACGATCTGCATCGCGTCGAACATGGCGGCCAGTTGGGCATGGTTCTTCGCCAAGCGGTCGTTGCGGACGCCGGGCTGCTTGAGCATCGCATCGTAATGCTGGGCGAACCGCTCCCGATAGCATTGCAGGATTTCCGCCTCTTTGCGGACGATGTGAACGATGAAGCCCGACACGTCGTCACGCTCGAAACGGCTGATCTTCTCGGCGGCGGTGCGGGTGTGCGGCCCCCAGCCCGTCTTGTCGATCGTCAGGCCCATGATGCGCTCGCGCATCGCCGGGGACGCCTCAACCGGATCATTCTGCACGATCGCGATGGCGCCCCGGAAAGGCGGTTCGAATGTTTCCATACCGCCGTTGGCGATGGCGCGGGTGCGGACCGCGCGCCCGTTATAGGCGGTTTTCAGTTCGTCCCACTCGAACCGGCGGCTGTGCGGGGTATCCTGTGTGCGGTCGCCTTCGATCAGCACCACCGGCAAGTTTCCGACCTGCCCCAGCGTGCGGGCAATACCGGCATTGGTGGCCTTGGTCGGGTCGAAGCCTTCATAGTTGCCGACACGGCCCATCAGCTTCCACAGGAAGGCGATCAGCGTCGTCTTGCCGGTGCCGGGAGGGCCGGTCACTTCAAGGAAGCCCAGCGATTCCTGCATGGCGCGGACCTGCTCGGCGAAGAGGGACAGCACCCAGAATGTCAGGGTGACATAGCCCTTCGCGCCCCACGCCTCATAGACGGGCTGGACCCAATCGAGATTGAGCCGGTCCGCATCATAGTTGATCTTCAACAGCCGGTCCGCAGTGCGCAGCTTCACCGCCTTGCGGGAAAAGACGAAATAGTCGTCGGCGTTGACCTTCTCGACCTTGCCGCTGCTGACGCCGATGTCGCCCAGCAGATAGGCTTCATGGTCGATCGAATAGCCGGTGAACTGGATCGCCTCGACCATGCGGATGCTGGCCCATTGTCGCTGCATCAGCTTGTCCAGATGTCCGGTTGCGCCGGTCCACTGCGCGCCCGGTGCGACCGATGACAGGCGCTTTTTGAACTCGGCACCGGCGGACAGGTTCGCGCCGGAAAAGGTGGCCTTCACCGCATCGCGGCGCGGCTGACCTTTGACGCGGGGGAAGTCGATGCGGAGGAAATAGGCTCCCTCCTCCAGATAGGCGTCCTTCTGGAAAAAGAGGGTGCGGAAGGTGCAGTTCGCCAGTTCGGTGATGTCGGCGGCCTGACGGGCGGCCTTTTCCCATTGCTCCTCATAGGGCAGCTTCTGGATCGACGGATCCGTCTCGCGCAGCCCTTCAAGGATGCTTTCGATCCGCTCCAGCGAGAAGGACGCCCACAACTGGCGCTGGTTGAAGATCAGGGGGAATGACGCGGTTTTGAACCGCTTGTAGATCAGGAACGCCTTTTCGTCGGCGGTGGCGGCGATCGTGACGTCGCCCGCCCACAGATATTCCTCTATGTGCTGGGGCTTGAGCCGATCGGCTTGGTGCAGGTCGTTCCAGTCCCGCTTTTCGCCCTCGCCATCGACACGGACCTGCGCCGCGCCCGCCATCCAGCCAGCTTTGCGGGCTTCGGCGACGTGCGAGATCGCATATTCGACCCCGGCGGCCCCCTGATCATAGGCGAAGATCAGGCGCGGACCGGCCCCGGCGTCGGGATCATCGCCGATGGCTTTGCGTATGTCCGCCGTCAGCGCCAATGGCACAGATTGAGGTTGTGATTTAAGGAGGATTTGGGCTTCGTCGTAGTGACGAAGGAACGAAGATGAAGCCCAAATCCTCCTTGAAAAAATCGGCGCCGAA
>NZ_LXYF01000069.1:0-26238 GCF_002894065.1 Sphingobium sp. SA916 | reverse complement strand
CCGCAGAAAAACGGCCAATATGCAAAGGGCCCCGATCGGGGCCCTTTGCATATCATCCGCGCCACATTCACTGGCCTGCTTTTACTCCGCCGCGCTGGCCTAAAATCCGACCGCCGTTGACACGCGGGAACGAAGGCGCGCATCGACGCTCTACGCGGTGATACCCGGCAGGGTGATTTCGTGCGTGAACTCATTGAGGAAGCGATCGACCGCCGCGAACAGGAAGCAGTGAAGCCTAAAGGTCGCTGATCCTGACTGCCTAAATAGGTGGGCTAGGAGAAACGCATGGCGTGGCGACATTATGAAGTGAGGCAGTCGGGTGACTGTCAAGTGCAGGACGAGGACGGGATATCATCGTTGCGATTCACGATGGGCATCGTGGAAACTGGCAAGCAGCGCGTCTTTTCAGGCCACTTCGTCTGCCTGATCCTCACTGACCATGACCCGATCACCGGCGAGGATGAGCACTCGCTGCGCGCGGCATTGTGGAAACTAGCTCGCAACATCGAACCGCTTGGCATCAGGCTCAACTGCGTGGGCCTCAGCGCCGCCTTTAGCGAAAGTGGGCTCAGCATGAATACTGGCTGGGGCTATTGGGGGCAGCATAGCAAACCGATGCACATGATAGACCCGCTACCGTCAGCGGATGGCCGAGACGATCCCATCGAAGGCATGATCCGCGAAGCCGTGGACGGCATGCGGATCGGCCTCAGCATCAAGCTGGAAGTCGATCCCCCCCAGCCCGTGCGCGGAGTGCCTCGTAAAGCTGCGCAGGGCCGAGCAGCACGTCCTTCAGGCCATCGCGCACCTTCTGGGAGTCGAGGGCCTGCTTACTCAGCGAAGAGTGCGCCTCGAACGCCTCGATGATCGCGTTCATCAACTCATCCTTCAGCGTCGGTGAGTTGGCGAACTGCGCTTCGGTATTGTTCGCCGCCTGTGTCACCAACGCATCAGATTCCAGCATCTTGTCGCGCAAAGTGGTGACGTAGCTCAGTTGGTCACCATCGGTCGTATCAGCGCCGAACAGATCGTTTACGCGCTCAATGATCTCGGCGAGCAGCGCCTTCTCCTTCTCCTGCACCGACCCGGAACCGACCTCGGTCATCGGTTTGAGCTTGCTCTCATCGCGGCCTGACACGTCGAGGCGACGCTGCCCCTCATCCTTGAGACTGTGGTGCGTCAGCACGACTTTGGACAGGTCCACGCCCTCGCGTTCGCGACCGAACTCCAGCAACGGGACCAGCCGCTTATAGAACAGGAAGCGCTTCTCAACCGCACTGCTGCCGTAATCGAATATCTGCGACAGGAAGCTGTAGGCGCGCTGGTATGATGCCATGTCGTTCTTGAACAGGGCCAGTGCGTTCACCTCATCCTGAGCGTCCGACGCGCCGTCATCGTCGTTGCGCTCGCGGGCGCTGCGCAGGCGGTCCTGCGCGGCCTTGTAGCGCTTGAGCAGCCGGTCGGCGACGGGCTCGATCGCAGCGATGAGATCACCCTGCTTGGCGCGGGGGTTCATCTCGACCGCAGCGACACGCTCGACCTCAAAATCATCATAGTGGCCGCTGGCGTCGAGCTTGCCTTTTAGATCAAGGACGAGGTTCGGGTCAGTGACGCCTTCAAGCTCGGCGGAGTCATAGTAGGTGCGGAAGGCGGTGAGGATTTCCTCGGACGAGTTCACGAAATCGAGGACGTAGGTGGTGTCCTTGCCGGGGTGAGCACGGTTAAGGCGCGATAGCGTTTGCACCGCCTGAATGCCCGCAAGCCGTCGATCCACATACATGCCGCACAGCAATGGCTGATCGAAGCCAGTCTGGAACTTGTTGGCGACAAGCAGGAGGTGGAAGTCCGCGCCCGCGAACGCATCACGGATATCGCGCCCCTTGAGGCCGGGGTTGAGGGAGACGCTGCCTTCAGTGACCGGCTCGTCGTTCGACTCAGAATCGTTCACCTCACCGGAGAAGGCGACCAGCGTGCCAAGGCCGTAACCTTGCGACCTGATGTAGCTGTCGATCGCCTTCTTCCAGCGCACCGCCTCGACCCGGCTGCCAAGCACGACCATTGCCTTGGCCTTGCCGTCGAGTAGCGGCTCGACGTTTTCCCGGAAGTGCTCGACTACGATCTGCACCTTCTGGCTGATATTGTAGGGGTGCAGCCGCACCCAGCGCATGATGCCCTTCAGCGCGGTGCTGCGCTCGACCTGCTGATCGTCCCACTCCTGTCCCTCATTGGCGAGCCGGAACGCGAGCCGATAGGGCGTGTAGTTCTTGAGGACGTCAAGGATGAAGCCTTCCTCAATCGCCTGCCTCATTGAATAGACGTGGAAGGCTGACGGTAGATTTCCGGGGCCGGGTGGCTGATCGGGCTGTGGCTTGCGGCCGAACAGTTCGAGCGTCTTACCCTTGGGCGTGGCGGTGAATGCCACGTAGGTGACGCCGCTGTCGCCCGCGCGCGCTGCCATCTGAGCGGTCAGAATGTCCTCGGCGCTGGCCTCGCCACCATCCTGAAGCTCTGCGATCTCTTCGGGGGACAAAAGTTGCTTGAGCTTCTTAGCCGCCTCACCCGTCTGGGAACTATGCGCCTCGTCCGCAATGACGGCGAACCGCTTGTCCTGCGTGGCGGCGAGTTCGCGGACAGCTTCCAGCGCGAAGGGGAAGGTCTGGATGGTGCAGACGATGATCTTCTTGCCCTGAGCCAGCGCCTCGGCAAGCTGACCGCTCTTGGCACCGCCCTCACTGCGGATCGTCGCCACCACGCCGGTGGTCCGCTCAAAGCCAAAGAGTGCGTCCTGAAGCTGGGCGTCGATGACGTTGCGATCCGACACGACGATGACGGTGGAGAATAGCTTTTCGTCGGCATCCGTGTGTAGGTCAGCGAGAAAATGCGCCGCCCACGCGATCGAGTTAGTCTTGCCGCTGCCTGCTGAGTGCTGGATCAGGTATTTGCCGCCTGCCCCCTCGCTGCGCACGGCCGCGCGCAGCTTTCGGGTGGCATCAAGCTGATGATAGCGCGGGAAGATGAGGCCACTGATGGTCCGCTTTGTGTCGCGCTGAGCGACCAGATAGCGGCCGATGATTTCGAGCCAGCTTTCCCGCTCCCAGATTTCCTCCCACAGATATGCGGTGCGATGCCCATGCTCATTGAGCGGATTGCCTGCGCCGCCAGCATCGCCCTTGTTGAAAGGCAGGAAGCGCGTTGCTGGACCCGCGAGCTTGGTAGTCATGTGGACTTCGCTGTTGCTCACGGCGAAGTGAACGAGCGCACCACTGGGGAAGGTCAGCAGCGTTTCGGGATTGCCGCCCTTGGGACGGGGCAGGCGGTCAAACCGATACTGGTCGATGGCGTCAGTGATCGATTGAGTGAAGTCCGTTTTCAACTCAGCGGTCGCAACGGGCACGCCGTTGAGGAACAGCGCCAGATCAAAGCAGTTCTCGTTCGCCACCGAGTAGCGAAGCTGCCGCACCACGCGCAGCCGGTTAGCCTGATAGGCAGCGATAATGTCGGGGTTCATGCCCATCGCGGGCTTGAACTGGGCCAGCGAGATCATGCCTCGCACCCCGACCATCTCAACGCCATGGCGGATCACATCCAGCGTGCCGCGATCGTCGATCTGCTTGCGCACGCGGTCGAGTAGAGCGCCTTCAGCAGCCGAGCCATGACTACGGCTCAGTGACTCCCACACCTTCGGCTGCGTCTCCTGCACCCATGCAATGAGGTCCGGCGCGAACAGCGCCCGCTTGCGATCGTAAAGGGCAGCGCTGCTCGGATCATAGAGCCAGCCATGCTCAGCGAGGTGGGAGCAGATTTCGTCCTCGAAACGGACTTCCTTGTGAATACTCATTAGCGCTGCCCCGCCCGCAGCTGATTGAGGCGGGGGCGCATCACCCGCTCAAGCCGCACCATGGCGTCCACCAGCGCCTGCTGGACCTTCGGCCAGTCTTCGCGGTCGGAGCGGTAGCCTCCGTCCACCAGCGCGCCGATCAGCGTGCCCCGCTGCCGATCATCCCGCTTCCATATGAGATCGCCGCCAAACTCGCTCTCAATGGCGGTGCGCTCGGCTTCCATGCGCAGGAAGAAGCTCTGGTTGTCCTCGATCCACAGGTGGACCTGAGAGTCGCTCTGCCGAATGGTGTAGCTAAAGTTGAAGCCCGGAACGCCCGCTGAGGCCGATATCCAGTTGTCCTTGGAAGGGCTTCGACCGGCATGCAGCGGCGTCTGTTGAGCGGCGAGCGCGAGGAGGCTCTGCCAGAACTCGTAGCGTATTTCGTGGCGCTCGACCTTGGCCTTCTGCTCAGCTTGCCGCTTGAGGCCGATCTGCGTCTGGAACTGGGTTGCTTCCGGCAGCGGGATAATAGGCTGCACGTCGAGCAGCAGCCGACCGTCGCCCAGCTTATAGGGACTCAGCCGAATGCAACTTATGTCGAGGCCCTGCTCACGGAGCCATAGCACCGTGGTCGTGAGTTCCTTGCTGAACGCTGCCGAGGCGAGGATGATCCTGACGCTACTGCCGAACTCCTCTTGCTCTGCCTCTTGCCAGTTGAGGTAGGCGAGCAGATTGGCCTCAGCGTCCTCGCCGCTCTGGCCGCAACGGCGAAGATATTGCGCGTGCGCTTCGACTGCCTCAGCGAAGGTCATGCGTGCGATCATCGCCGCGTAGCGGATCGCCTGAAGCTCCATATGGCCCGCATCATCGCGCTTGAGTTCGACGACGACGAGGTTGGCCTCGGGGTCGAGGCAGAGCAGGTCGATACGCCTGTTACTGTCGATCCACCCGCCATATTCGTCTGACAGCACCAGCAGGTCTTCACCCAACACCGCGATCTGATCCCGCAGCATCCGCTGTATGTCCTGACGCTCGCGCAGCCCCTCGACATAGAAGCGGGTGGGGTTCGCCGCGATGAGCGTTCCGTCATTGACCTCGTAGACCGGCATCAGGCTGTCCCCTCGGGCGCTGCGACCTGACGCGCTTCCCAGTCCTTGTAGGTCAGGCCACCGTCAGCGGTGCGCCAGTCGATCTGGCCGTTCGATGCCCTGCCATTGACGACCGCTGCTGCGGCGCTCGGGCTGCGGAAGGCGTAATCCTGTGTGAACACGCAATGCGCGCCCTGTTCAGTGAGGACGCCCGACCGGCGAAGCTCCGCATAGAGTGAGGCGTAGGTATGGTGGTCGAGACCAGTCCATTCGCGTCTGCCCATTGATCCAGCCTCAACGATGAACTCACCATCAGTGAGAACCGCCGATGCGCGCAGACCATGTTTCCGCGATTCCAGCACGAATCGCGTGCCGCCTGCGCTGATTGTTTGCTGATCAGCGATCGTCCGACCCTGCATCGCCGGAGCGGTGGGCCGATGGGAACGAGCACGCTGGATGAACATGTCGACCCGAACGGCCGGGAGCACGATCAGCAGGTTTTCGAGGAACGCCTCCATCTTGGCGATATCAGCTTCGCTGAGGATCGGCAGCACGGGCGCGGTCAGGTTGTCGAGCGGCGTGTGCCCGATTGCCTTTGCGTGCGCGATCAGCCGCGCTTCGAGGTAGCGGACGTGCGCCTTGTTGAGCTTGTTCGCTGAGGCGGTGACGAGCACGGCGCTGGTCCACCATTCCTTGCGCACGTCATGTTGACGAATGCGCGCGCCAATGTCTTCGCCCTCACCGATATAGGCGAAGGGCTCGCCATTCTGGTCGCCCAGCAGCAGGTAGACGCCTGCATAGCTGGCCTCACTGCGGGTCAGCGCGGCGCTCAACTGGGTGCGCGGGAACAGCAGGACGTGGCCGGTCCAGTTGAACAACTCGGCGGTGACCATGCCGTCCGGGCGACCGTCGATATAGTAAAGCTCCAAGGAGCGGCCGACCGCTGGGCTCATACGAACAGCCTCCCGGTCGTGGTCGTCGGGCCGGAGCCGGTCGGCACGAGCCCGTGGCGACGCATCCAGCCCAGCCATTCGGGAAGTTCGCTGGCGCGAAACTTGGCACGCTTCTCCCGGTGCCAGTCATTGAGGAAGCCGCCGATGATTTCATCGTCGCTGGGCGAGGCGCCTTCACTGAGCAGGTCGTTCCACACGCCATAGAGCGTCGCGACGGCCTCGGCCCCCTTGGTGCTGAGCGCCGCGAAATCCCCGATCAGCTTGTCGAGCTTGGCCGTGCGATCCTCACCGAGCCACTGCGCCAGTTCTTGGCGATGTGCGCCTCGCTGCTGTCCGAGGCGATAGCTGACCGTAGTGCCAGCGCCGCCCGGTTGCTCATGCTCAATGCCAGCGATGCTCCGTGCGCCGCTTTCCATCTCCTCAATCAGCGCGCGATCGAGCGGACCAGCGGCCTCGCGGGTGTAGGAACCGGCAAGCTCGCTGATGCCGACATGCGCCTCAGCGAGGAAGGCGATCTTCTGAAACTTGACGCGACCGAAGGTCGCCTGATGCGCCGACCGCTCAATGATCTCGGCAGCGATCAGGCCGCGCGCTCGGGCGCGATCGATCGGGAACGGCAACACTTGCGCTTTCCCGCGCACGTCGATCTTGCCAGTGACGGCTGCGGAGATGAGCGCTGCGCGGCGTTCGCTAAGTAGCTCAATCGCCTTATCAGCCGTCGCTCTGAGGTTCTCAAGGCCAGCAATCGCAGTCCGAAGATGAGTAGCTATCCCATCCTGTTCATGGCGAGGGGGAAAGGCAAACCTATAGGAGCGCAACTGCTCCGCCGTTAGATGATCGATCGTTGTCTGATTGCCGCCTGCTACGAAAATACCGTATTTCGTGGCCCATTCCATGACGAACAGGAGAAACTCGGCTGTGTCGAAACGAGGATCAAATGCCCGCACGCGATGAAGCGCTTTTTGATAGTAGCATTCGTCAATATCGCCTCGCCAGATAGCCGACCTACCTACATAGCTGCCGCCTTCGTTGATCAAGAGGTCGCCCTCTTTCAGCCGATAACGAGCACGAGCTTCTGGCGGGAAATCCATCAACGGAAGGTCGGTCGTATTGATCGTGTCCCACTGAACGTCAGCGACACGAAGATACGGCCTCAACTCATTGCCTTCGGTCCGCTCCGAGTTGAGCATTCTGCCTAACTGAACCTCATAACGACAGCCTAATGGAGCGACCATCCAATGCGCAGGCACCTCGCCGAGCCATTCGATTCCGCTGTGCTTCATTGGGGCGTGCGGATCGAGGCCCTTGGTGACGGCTTTGGAGATGACGGCTTGCCGCTTCTCCTTCAGCAGCGCGATCAAGCGCCGCTGCTCCTCAATGAGCGCGTCGATCTTGGCGGTTTCGCGATCGAGGAAGGCGGCGATGGAGACTTGCTCATTCCGCGAGGGCAGCAGAACCGGCATGCGCGAGTGATACGTCGGGTCCAAATCCCACTGATTGACCCTGATACCCTTCGACAATGAGAGGTATCCAGCGGTGTATTCAGCCGATCGCAATAGATAATGTAAGAACCGATTCTCATGCGTGTGCAGAGGCCGGTAAACGAAGTAGGCTGGGCTAACGATGCCTCTGTGCTCTGAAACTCCAACGGACCCTTGCCACGCCTTCATCTTGTTTATGGCAAGGTCGCCCTCCTCGACCAACTGGTAAGCCGATAAATCCTCAGACGGCTTGTTGAAGTTGTCGCCTCGGTCTGCCTTCCGAACTATGCCATAGTCACGGTAGACGGAGAGAAGCTGCTCGTCTTGGTAGCCAGAGCGCTTTACGCGACGGAACAGCGCCCAGAAGGGCACTTGCCTCCAATCAGCGGGCACCTGACCCAGCCACTCAATGCCGGTTTCCTGATACGACTGATACGCCGGGAAGCTCACGAGGCGAGCCTTTCCAACATGCCCTTGATCCGGTCAGTGACCGCCTCAAGATCGGCGTCGATCTCGGCAAGCGGGCGCGGTGGTTCGAAGACATAGAAATGGCGGGTGAACGGGATTTCGTAGCCGACCTTGGTCTTGTCGTGGTCGATCCACGCATCGTCCGCGTGCGGCAGCACTTCACGCTCGAAGTAGGTTTCGACATCCTCGCTGAGCGGCACGTTCTCGGTATCGCGAAGGGCGCTATCTGGCTGCTTCTTGCCCTTCGCCTTGCCACGCTGGCCCAGCACGATCTCGCCAGCATCATCGCGCAGCGGTCGCTCGACGGTGATCGTGCGATAGCCGAAGGCGCTGTTAGGGAAGATGCGCGACAGCGGCGCGAGCTTTACCTTGCCGCCCTCCGGTGCCGAGGGCACCGGCTCGCCCTCGACCACCACGTCGCGCGCGACCTCCTTTCCGTCCGCGTCGAAACTGGTGGCGAGCCGCGCTTCAGTGAACCCGCCGAACAGCTTGGTCACCGTGGCGATCTGGGCGTCCGACATTTCCTTGCGCTTCGACCCCAAGGATTTGCGCATCTTGCGCCACATGGACGAGGCGTCGATCAACTGGACCTTGCCCCGGCGAGCCTCCGGCTTCCGGTTGCTGATGATCCAGACGTAGGTGCTGATCCCCGTGTTGTAGAACATGTCGGTCGGCAGCGCGACGATCGCCTCAACGAGGTCATTCTCCAGCACATAGCGGCGGATTTCACTCTCGCCGCTGCCCGCCCCGCCCGTGAACAGGGGCGAGCCGTTAAGCACGATCCCGAAGCGACAGCCCCCCTCATTGAGTGGGCGCATCTTCGAGAGCAGGTGCATGAGAAACAGCAGCGATCCGTCCGACACGCGCGGCAGACCGGGGCCGAAGCGGCCGTCATAGCCCTTCTGCTCATGCTCGGCGCGAACCTGCTTCTCGACCTTCTTCCACTCGACGCCGAAGGGCGGGTTCGACAGCATGTAGTCGAAGGTGCGGCCGTGGTGGCCGTCGTCGGACAAGGTATTGCCCTGCACGATATTCTCGATCGGCTGCCCCTTGATGAGCATATCCGCCTTGCAGATGGCGTAGCTCTCTGGGTTCAGTTCCTGACCGAACATGGTCAGGTGCCCCTGCGGGTTATGCTCAGCGAGATATTCGCCCGCGACCGACAGCATGCCGCCCGTCCCCGCCGTGGGATCGTAGATGGTGCGCACGATCCCCGGCTTGGTCAGCGCGTCGTCGTCCTCGACGAACAGCAGGTTGACCATGAGGCGGATGACCTCACGCGGGGTAAAGTGCTCACCGGCCGTCTCGTTCGAGATTTCAGCGAACTTGCGGATCAACTCCTCAAAGGCGAGGCCCATCGCCGCGTTGTCCACCTTGTCAGGGTGAAGATCGATGCGGGTGAACCGCTCCGTGACCTGATAGAGCAGCCCCGTCTTAGCGAGCCGGTCGATTTGGGCGTGGAACTCGAACTGCTCGAAGATATCGCGCACGGCAGGAGAGAAGCCCTCGACGTAGCGGACGAGGTTGGCGCGGATATTGTCCTGATCGCCCATCAGCTTGCCGAGGTCGAGCGGATCGGTGTTGTAGAAGCCCTGCTTGGCGGCACGCAGGAGGAACGGCTCGGGGTTCAGCCCAAGCGCTGTCTTCGCTTGAAGTTCATTGAGCACTGCCGCCTTGGTGGGTTCGAGCACGCAATCGAGACGGCGCAACACCGTGAACGGCAGAATCACGCGGCCATATTCCGACTGCTTGTAATCCCCCCTCAGTAGGTCGGCCACAGACCAGATAAACGATGCAAGCGCTTGATGATTCACGAAATACCCCCGTAGTAGGGAGCAGGGTAGCATTTTTGCTAAGGGGAGGACAGCAGATATGCGATACCGGTTTCTGCCAATCTCATAGCGAATGAACCGATATGGCTGAGCAATCAGACCTCCTTTCTGACCTTGATGACCTCGACTTCACACGGCTGCTGCTCGCCGACATGCACGACGATCTGCATGGCAAGGTCAGCCGGTTCCGGCACCTTGAGGACTTGGTGAGCACGATCGGGTCGAGGCGCTCAATGATACCCGGTGGGGAGGTGGCCTATACGGCTTGGGTCGAGGCGCGCAGCAGCTTCGTGCATGGCAACTTCCTCGCCACGGTGCTGCTGGCACAGGCACTGGCCGAGCAGATGCTCGCGGCCATGCTTACGTTGGGGCTCGACGCTGAATCCATTCCGCCGAAGATCGACTTCAGGAAGACGCTCAAACGGTGCCGCGCGCGCGACATGATCAGTCAGCGTGATGCAGACGACCTCGAACGCCTGATGGAGATGCGCAATCCGTTGTCGCACCACCGCCTGATCAATGACCCATCCAACCTCTCGCGCCGGGTCATTGATGAACGCATATCCGGCGAGGAGCACCTGTGCCGTGATGCGACCTTTGCCATCAGCATGGCCGTGCGCTTATTGGCTCTGCCGATGATCCGGCTCGGCGACTGAGCCCTCGCTATCCCGGCACAATGGTCGCGATGTCCATTTGAGAGCCGAGCGCTTACGCGCTCTGCTGCTGCATCACACTGATCAGCGCATTCGTTCCTCATGCGCTGTGTTGATTGCCGTTGAGAAGTGACCCGGGATTTCCACCGAGAAGTGACCCGCCTGATGGTTATGTTTCGGATGTCATATGTGGGTCAAGGTGCGGGTTTCTCCTTTCTGGGTCTGGCTTGCTGGGCTGAGCTGTTCTTGAACCGGAAGCTGTCGTTGCCGGTCTCCAGGATGTGGCAGTGATGGGTGAGCCGATCGAGGAGCGCTGTGGTCATCTTCGCGTCGCCGAACACGGTGGCCCACTCGCTGAAGCTCAGGTTGGTGGTGATGATGACGCTGGTGCGCTCGTATAATTTGCTCAGCAGGTGGAAGAGCAGCGCGCCGCCGGAGGCACTGAACGGCAGATAACCCAGTTCGTCCAACACGACGAGGTCCGAGTGGACGAGCCGGTTGGCGATCTGCCCGGCGCGCCCCTGGGCCTTTTCCTGTTCCAGGGCATTGACCAGTTCGACCGTAGAGAAGAAGCGGACCCGCTTTCGATGATGCTCGATCGCCTGAACGCCCAGCGCCGTTGCGAGATGGGTCTTCCCGGTGCCCGGACCTCCAACGAGCACCACATTGTCGGCAACATCGATGAAGTCGCAGCGGTGCAACTGGCGCACCAGCGCTTCGTTGACCTCGCTGCTGGCAAAGTCGAAGCCGGCGAGATCGCGATAGGCGGGGAACCGCGCAACCTTGAGCTGATAGGCAACGGATCGCACCTCGCGTTCGGCCGTCTCGGCTTTCAGCAACTGGGAGAGGATCGGCACGGCCGCCTCGAAGGCGGGCGATCCCTGAGCCATGAGATCGGTCACGGCCTGAGCCATGCCGGGCATTTTCAGGCCGCGCAGCATCACGACGAGGGCACCGGTGGCGGGATCATGACGCATGACGGTTCTCCCGGCGCAGGGCATCGTAGCGCTCGACATTGGCCATTGGCTCGCTGACCAGCCTCAGCGCCTGTGGCGCCGTTACCGGCGGCATCGAGAGCGGTTTTCCATCGAGCAGCCTGTGCAACAGGTTGAGGATATGGGTCTTGGTGGGCACGCCCGCGTCCAGCGCCAGGGCGACAGCGGTCAGCACCGCCTCTTCGTCATGGTGCAAAACCAGGGCGAGGATCTCGACCATCTCCCTGTCGCCGCCGGGATTGCGCAGCAGATGCCGTTGCAGCCGCTGGAAGGCCTCGGGCAGTTCGAGGAACGGCGCGCCGTTGCGCAGGGCGCCGGGTTTGCGCTGAACCACCGCCAGATAGTGACGCCAGTCATAGACGGTGTGCCCCGGCCCATCATGGGATCGGTCGATAATGCGCTGATGCTCGCATATGACTTGCCCTTCGGCGACGACCAGGAAGCGATCGGGATAGACCCGCAGGCTGACGGGCCGATTGGCGAACGACGCCGGCACGCTGTAACGGTTGCGTTCCAGGTGGATCAGGCAGGTTGGCGAGACCCGTTTCCCATGTTCGACAAAGCCATCGAACGGTCTGCCCATCGGCATCAGGCTTTCCACTTCATCGGCCCAGGCATCGGCGACCGAACCCGGTTCGATCCCGTGCGGGATATCCTGCCACAGCTCCTTGCAGCGCTCCTCCAGCCATAGGTTGAGAGCATCCAGGCTTTCCGCCTGCGGCGTGGGTTGCCATAGCCGATGCCGGGCATCCTGGACGTTCTTCTCGATCTGGCCCTTTTCCCAGCCTGCTGCCGGATTACAGAACTCGGCCTCGAACAGATAATGACTGACCATGGTGAGGAAGCGGGTGTTGACGTTCCGCTCCTTGCCGCGCCCGACCTTATCGACGGCGGTGCGCATATTGTCATAGATGCCCCGGCGCGGAACACCACCCAGCACGCGGAACGCATGATTATGGGCATCGAACAGCATCTCGTGGGTCTGGAGCAAATAGGCCCGCACGAGAAAGGCGCGGCTGTAGCTGAGCTTGAAGTGGGCGACCTGCAGCTTGGTGCGCACGCCGCCGATGATCGCCCAATCCTCGCTCCAATCGAACTGGAATGCTTCCCCCGGTGCGAAGGACAGCGGCACGAATGTCCCGCGCCCGCTCATCTGTTGCTCACGACGATAATCATCGCGCCAGTCCCGGGCAAAGGCCGCCACCCGATTGTAGGAGCCATCATAGCCCAGGCTGACCAGATCAGCATGCAACTGCTTCATCGTCCGCTTATGCTTGCGGGTCCGACCCATCTCCCGTCTCAGCCAGGCTGACAGCCGCTCCGCGAACGGGTCCAGTTTGCTTGGGCGATCGGGCACCTTGAACCGCGGCTCGACCGTGTCCGAACGTAGATATTTACGGATCGTATTACGTGACAGCCCGGTACGCCGCGCAATCTCGCGGATCGAAAGATGATCGCGGAAATGCCAGCGCCGGATAACGCTCAATAACGCCATGTCCAACACTCCATGACCCCTCGCTCGTCAAAGCCAGGGGTGAGTTCAACATGGGTCACTTCTCAGTGGAAATTTGGGCCCTTCTGGAGTGGGCCCCTGGGGTCGGACAGGTATCAGGCCGCGGATTTGACCATAGTTTTGGTGTGTAACTCCTCAAACTGCACCGGGCTCAAATAGCCCAGAGCGGAATGCAGTCGGCGTTCATTGTAGACGCGGTCGATGAACGGTGGAAGATGGGTGGCGACATCCTCGAAAGTCTCGAACGCCATCGGGTAGACCGCCTCGACCTTGAGCGTTTTCATGAAGCTTTCCGCCTTGGCGTTATCGTAAGGATTTCCGCGCCGGCTCATCGATCCGGTAATGCCATTGGCTGCCAGCAGCGCACGGTAGGAAGCGGCTGCGTACTGGGATCCACGGTCCGAATGATGAATGAGGCCCGGTGAGGGCTGCCGACTTGCGATAGCAGTTTCAAGCGCGGCAATGGCGAGGCGGGCATCGATCGACCGACCGATGGCATAGCCAACCACCCGCCTTGACCATGCGTCTAGGATGATCGCCACATAAGCAAAGCCACTCGCAATCGCGACATAGGTCAGATCTGCGACCCAGAGCTGATCCGCACCTGTCAGAGCGACGTCCTTTGCCAGGTCCGGGAAGATCGGCAGATCGTGATCACTGTCAGTCGTTGCGACATATCTCCGCCGTCTCCGCGGCTGAAGGCTGTGTTCCCGCATCAAACGCTTGATGCGCTTATGATTTGCGCAGATGCCCTGGTGCTGAAGGGCCGCCCGTACGCGTCGCCAGCCATAAGCCTCAAACTCATCGCAGATCGCCATGATTGCGGCCAGCAGATCGGCTTCGTCAACCCGCTTCACCCGCCCATGATAATAGGTTGAACGTGCGATACCCATCAGTCTGCACCCCTGGGAGACGGAGATGCCAAGGGGCCGGTGATGACGGATGTAGTCCCGTTTCTCGGCCGCGGTGCGCTTTGCAGAGCCCCCTTTAGAAACTCCAGTTCGAGAGCCTGCTTGCCTACCAGGCGTTCCAGCGCGGCGATGCGGGCCTCATATTGCTGGATGAGATCAGCCGCTTGCGCGTCATCGTCGAACTCGCCCGCCTCATACTTCTCAATCCAGACCCGGATCAATTGGCGAGAAACGTCATGACGCTTGGCCAGCCCATGCAATGTTTCGCCGCCCAGATATTCCTGAACGACCTGACGTTTGAACTCCATGCTGTGGGAACGGTGTCGCATTGGCTTTTCTCCAAAAGCCAAACCCACGGTCAATCATTATGGTCCCACCTGTCCGACCCCAGGGGCCCACTCCATTCCCGGGTCAACTCTCAGTGGCAATCAACAGCCGGATCACGCGGATCAGCTCCACCGCCATGAGTGGCGCCGTCGCCGCGCCCCGGTGCTACGCGCAAGTCCATGTGACCGACGGATCGTAGCATTTCGTCATGATCAACGATCCGATCGCAAATGATATGGATGACCTCGCCCTCCTTCTGGAGCCGTCCGCGCATAGCTATCATGGAGGCTGACATGACCTGTCGCCGGTAGATTTCGAATCGGTCCGGCCAGAGAATGCCCTGGGCGACCCCGGTCTCATCCTCAATCGTGACAAACAGCACGCCCTTGGCCGAGCCGGGCCGCTGGCGGACGAGGATGACGCCGGCCACCTCGATATTGCGGTCGTCGCGGATTGACTTGAGATCGGCGCACCGGACGATCCGCATGGCGTTGAGCTGGTGGCGCAGGAAGCTCAATGGATGATTGCGGAGCGAAAGCTGGAGCGAGCGATAATCCTCGACCACCTCGCGGCCTTCGGTCATTGGCCGGAGCGCAACCGGTGCCTCTCTGCCTTCGGGTGAGAATTTGGCCTCGCGCGCGTCGGCGGCGGCGAAGAGGGGGAGCGGCGCTTCGCCCAGACCCTTGACCTTCCAGAGACCTTGTCGTCGATCCTGTGCGATACTGGCAAAGGCATCCGCCTCGACAAGTCGTTCGATCGCGGCGCGCGGCACGTCTGCGCGGCGCCAAACCTCCTCCACACTCTCGAATGGTGCTGGTCCGCGCGCTCCGACGATCGCCGCGCCGTGGAGATTGGCGAGGCCGTGCACCTGCCGGAAGCCGAGGCGCACCGCCTTGTATCGCCCGCGCGTCGGTTCGAGCGTGCAATCCCAATGGCTGTGATTGATCGAGACCGGGCGAACCTCGACCCCATGGTTTCGGGCGTCACGCACGATCTGGGCGGGCGCATAGAAGCCCATGGGCTGGGCATTCAGAAGCGCGGCGCAGAAGACGTCGGGATGATGATGCTTCATCCAGCAGCTGGCATAGGCGATCTTGGCAAAGCTCGCCGCATGGCTTTCGGGGAAACCATAGCTGCCGAACCCCTCGATCTGCTTGAAGGTGCGTTCGGCAAAGTCCTTGGGATAGCCGCGCGCGATCATGCCATTCACCAGCTTGTCGTAGAAATGGCTGACCCCGCCGGTGAGTTTGAACGTAGCCATGGCTCGGCGGAGCTGGTCGGCCTCCGCCGGCGTGAAGCCGGCCCCCACGATCGCGACCTTCATGGCCTGCTCCTGAAAGAGCGGGACGCCGAGCGTCTTCTTCAGAACCGCTTCCAGTTCGGGCTTGGGATATTCGGGTACCTCCTTGCCCTCGCGGCGGCGCAGATAGGGATGGACCATATCGCCCTGGATGGGGCCGGGGCGGACGATCGCGACCTCGATGACGAGGTCGTAAAATTCCTTCGGCTTGATCCGCGGCAGCATCGACATCTGCGCACGGCTTTCGATCTGGAAGACGCCCAGCGTGTCTGCCCGCTGGATCATGGCATAGACAGCCGGGTCATCGTCCTGAAGGTCGGCCATGCCGAAACGAATACCCTTATGCTCTTCCAGCAGATTGAAGGCGCGGTTCATGCAGCCCAGCATGCCGAGGCCCAGCACATCGACTTTCATGAACTTCAGCGCATCAATGTCATCTTTGTCCCATTCAATGATTTGGCGATCCTCCATCCGCGCCGGCTCGATCGGAACGAGGTCGTCAAGCCGGTCCTGGGTCAGCACGAAACCGCCGGGATGTTGCGATAGGTGTCGCGGGGTGCCGATGAGCTGCCGCGAAAGTTCGAGCGTCAGTTTCAGCCGATGATCGTCGGCGTTCAAATGGGCGTTCGCAATCTGCTCGTCGGTGATGCCGTCCATCGACCAGCCCCAGACAAGGCCCGTCAGCATCTTGGTTAAGCCGCGTGGCAGCCCCAATGCCTTGCCGACCTCGGCGACCGCCCCGCGGGTGCGGTAGCGGGTAACGATGGCCGTCAATGCCGATCGCGTGCGACCATAGTTCTCATAGATCCACTGGATGATTTCCTCGCGCCGCTCATGCTCGAAGTCGACATCGATGTCGGGCGGCTCCTTGCGCTCGCCCGAGACGAACCGCTCGAAGAGCAGCTCATGCTTGATCGGATCAATCGAGGTGATGCCGAGCATGTAGCAGACGCAGCTGTTCGCCGCCGAGCCGCGCCCCTGGCAGAGAATGCCGCGCCTGCGGCTCTCGGCGACGATCGAATTTACCGTCAGAAAATAGGGGGCATAACCGAGCTGCTCGATCAGTCGCAGTTCGTGGTCGATCTGCTTCCGATAGGCAGGAGGCAGGCCCGTCGGGAACATTCGGTCCGCAGCCGCTTGGGTGAGAGCAGCCAGCGCCTCCTGCGCGGTGCGTCCCTCCATCACCTGCTCATAGGGATATTGATACTGGATTTCGCCAAGGTCGAAGCGGCACTGGCCGGCGATGTCGGCGCTGGCCTGGATCGCATCGGGAAAGGCGGAAAAGCGCCGCTCCATCTCAGCCGGCGACTTGAGGTTCCGGTCCATATAGCGCTCGCGCCTGAACCCGAGCGCATCGATCGTCGTCTTTTCCCGGATCGCGGTCATCACATCCTGAAGCGGCCGGAAATCGGGAGAGTGATAGAGAATGTCGCCGGTCGCGACGCTCCGCACGCCGGCCGTCCGCGCCATGGTATCGAGCCGGTGAAGCCGGGCGATGTCGTCGGGCCGGCGGCGTAGCGCGAGGGCCATATGCGCACGCGCGCCGAAGACGGGCTTGAGGTCGCGGAGATTGGCCATGGTTGTATCGTCGGGCTGGTCCGGTACCAGGATCGCGATCTGGCCTTCGGCATGGGCGACAACATCGGCCCAGTCGAGGAGGCAGCAGCCCTTGCCGCCGCGGGCCTTGCCGATCGAGAGCAGACGGGTCAGCCGCGACCAGGCGGGGCGATCGGTCGGATAGAGGAGCAGTGCCTTGCCGTCCGTCAAATCGACCCGCGCGCCTGCGATCATCCGGACGCCGGTTGCTTTCTGGGCGTCCCAGCCGCGCACCACGCCCGCGACACTGCCCCAGTCGGCAAGGCCCAGCGCCTTGTGGCCGAGCAGTGCGGCGGCCGAGAAGATCTGCTCGGGCGAGGAGGCGCCGCGCAGGAACGAGAAATGGCTCGTCACCTGGAGTTCAACATAGCGGGTCATCAGCCAAAGACCCCGTGTATGAACCAGCTGAGGTTGCCCGTCTGCTGATCGACACCGTCGCCCCGGCGGAACAGCCAGAAGCGCTCACCGCCCTCGGCCTCGACCCGGAAATAGTCCCTGACCGCCCACATTTCTTGTGGAGAACGCCACCATTCGCCATGGATGCGTTCCGGACCATCGCCCGCGACAACCCGATAGCTCGATCCCCGCCAGACGAAGCGCCGGGGCGGATGATCGGGCAGGAGCGCCACAACATTGGACAGAAGCTCGGGCCGCCCCAGCATCCGCACCGGCCGCTTCCAGCTAGGCCAGCCTTTGGGCGTTGCCAGTGGCGCGATCCGGCGCACGGCACGCTCGGGCACGTCGCTCTCATGCGAGGACAGGCGAAAAGGCGTGTCGGAATCGATCCGGCCGGCGAGTTGATCGACCAGCAGTGCTATATCGGGCGCGCGATCGCCCGTGATGAGGCCGGCCTCGAGCGTCTGCGCTCTCAATTGCTCGATGCGTGGCGCGCTCAGCTTCATCGCCTCAATGCCAAGGCCTGGATCGATCCGCTCGACCCGCATGGCCAGCATGCGTTTTAGATGCTTTGCATCGCGCGTGGCCTTCGCCGTGCCGATTGCGATCCGCTGCTCGGTCCCATCGACGATATGGCAGGCGAGTTGTGCCGTGCGCAGGCCAAGGCCCTGCTCGACCAGCAGGGTGACGAGATCATCGACCAGATCGCAGATAACCTGGTTGATCGCCTCAGCGGTACCGATCGGTTCGAGCAGCCGTCGCTCCACATGGGGTGTCTCGAAGGGGATGACCGGGACGATGGGTTCGGCGATCATCCCGCGGGCCTGATCGAGCCTGCGAACCGTCGGGAGGCCAAGGCGGCGTGCGAGCGGCCCGCGAGGCATGGGATAGAGGTCAGCGATACGCTCCAGGCCGAATCGGGCTGCGGTCTTAACTACCCCTGGCTCCAATCGAAGCGCGCAGAGCGGGAGATCGGCAATGGCCTGGGTTTCGGTGCCGTCGGGAAGGAGAATGATGGCCTCGTTCCCGTAGCGCGCGAGCGCATGGGCGGCGCCCGGCGTGCCGGCGATTGCGATGCTGGCGGTGAAGCCGAGGCGTTCGAGAAACCGCAGCAACCGCCGACAGAAGCGCGCCTCGCCGCCGAATAAATGGGTCGTCCCCGTGAGATCGAGCCAGAGGCCGTCGGGTCCAGAGACGCAGGCTGTCGGCGTCCAATGCGCGACCGCGTGCAGCGCCAGCCGATCCAGCCAGGCCTGGTCCGCCACTGGCTGCGCGTCGCGTACCTCAAGGTCGGTCACCAGCGCTCGCGCATGGGCGGTGGCCATGCCGGGGCCAAGGCCAAGTTCCAGCGCAAGCGGACAGGCGGCGGTCACGACGTCTCGTTGCCCGGTGCGCGTGATAAGGACGGTGGGCTTCCCCCAGAGCGTCGCCCATGTGAGCGCGGGTACGGGGAGCGATGCTGCGCGGCCGCCACCGTTATCGGCGGGCATGGCCTTGAATGGATGCTCGGCTGCTTCGCTGCGCCGTCCCATCTCGCGCATGGTTGGCCGTTGTTGCGCTGGCATGGCGTCGATATCGGCCTGGGTTGGCCGACTACCGAGCGCGCCATCGCGCGCCCAGCGGGCGCCGGGACGCCAGCCGCCCGCCTTGGGGACGGAACAGGCGCCAGGATTATCGTCGATCGGCGGTGCCAAGCGCGGTGCGACCGGGACAGGAGCCGGCTCAGGCAGCCTGGCGGGCCGCTCTGCCTTCCGCAATCGCTCTATCGGGAGCTGCGGCAGGTAGAGCGAGGCGACCCGTGTCATCGCACGCCTCCAGTTCGATAGAGAAGGGATTGCCGTTCCGCTGCCGGACAAGCTCGACTGACCAACGCGGCCGACCAAGGCCGGCATGGGGGAGGGGGCTCGACGGCGCAGCACCGATGCGCCAGCGCGTCATCGCCGAGGAGAGGCCGCTCAACGGGCAACGCTCGCGGCTGCGATGGCGGCGGAAAAGCAGCATAGGCGTCTTGCCGTCGCAGGCCGCCAGCTGAAGCCGGCGGGTCGCGGTCTGGTCGGCCGCCTTCACTTCCGCGACCACGCAGGCGAGCGATCCATCGCGCAGGCCATCTTCGGCAAGCGCCAGGACGTCGGAATCCTTGCGGCCCTGGGCATAGAGGATCTTGTCAGGGCTAAGGCCGATCTGCTCAAGGCCCGGCGCATAAAGGTCGAAACGCGTCACGGCCCAGAGGATGGTTAAACCGGGCTTCGCGCAAAAGCGCGACGCGATTCCGGCGGCAAACAGCGTGGCGCAGCCATCATCGGTGAAGCTGGCCGAGGCAGCAGCGATTTCATGCAGTCCCGCGCCATCGAGACCATGATCCGCGAGGCGCTCGTCCAGCTCGGGCAGTCCGAAGGCCAGAGCCGGCCGGCGGGCGGCGCGGACGTGCGCCAGGCTTGCGCGAAGCGCGGCCAGCTGATCGACCTGATTATGGTCGAGGGGAGAGGGACAAGCAGACATGGGAACAACGACTCAATATGTTCCCTATATGTTCCTTTTAGTCTGCCAACTCGTCAAGGCGGATGATTCGCGATTCGTCTGAGACTTAGGCGAGGAGGTGTAAGGTCGAGGCATCTCGCTCGCCATCGAACCATCGTTCGAGGGCGTCGTCGAGCAGCGGCGGCCCACCCGCCGCAGCGAACAGGGTGAGCGACGAGCGGAGCTTCATCGCGTCGACCGAGCCAAAGACAGCAACCGGGTCATTGTTACCCAGCTTTTGAAGCGCTTTTACGCATTCGAGATAGCGCGAACCCAAGACCGGATGACTGAGATAGGCTCGGGCTTCTGCAAGCGTGGCGATCCCATAATAGTGCGCGGTCGGGCGTCGGCCCAGGCCGCGGAGCTGCGGAAAAATATACCACATCCAATGGCTGCGCTTGGCGCCGGCCCGGATCTCGGCAAGCGCTGTGTCATAGATATTTGCCTGAGCCTCGAGAAAGCGGGCGAGGGTGGCGTCCTGCGTCATAGCAGCGCGGCTTGCGCCGGCGGCGCGCCATAGACCTGGATCACCGGCAGGCTGCCCTGCGGCAGCCATCCCGGCACGTGTTTCGCGGGCACGGTGGGACCGAGCCAGTCCCCCCATTGATCGTGAGTGAGCGGAATAATCTGGCGGTGGTGATAGGGCGACACGTCGGGTCCGGCGTCCATGGTGAGCATCGTGAAGGCTTCTCCAGCCGGGCTTTCGCGCCAAATGCCGGCGATGCAGAACCAGTCATGATCCTTCATCGTGAACAGCCATTTGTCGAGGCGTTTGTCCTTTGGGCGAGGCAGCGGCGGGTCGGTGAACTCGTAGAAGCCGTCAGCCAGGATAAGCACCCGGTGCGATCTGAACTCGCGGCCCTCGGAGCGGAAATTATAGACCGGCGTGCCGTTGTGGCCCGGCCAGCTCCATCTACGGTTGACCAGTTCGCCCACACCCCGCTCGCCCTCGACGCTGCGCACGATCGGCGCCATATCGGTCATCCTGATATCGTCGCGCGCCGGCACATTGGGCTTGCCCTCGGGCATCTTGATCCTGATCTTGAGGTCTTCGAAATCCTCGACGATCGAGGCGATATCCACCTTCAACCGGTAATCGTTGCACATAGGCTCTCCGCGCGGGTTTCTTCAGCTTGCCCTTGGCGTCCGTTCGCTTTATGTTCTCACCATGGACTCGAAAGCAACGCCCTTCGACTCCGACGCCCTCGGAAGTCGCCGTGCCATCATCCGACGCAACCCGGATGATGCCCGAGAAATTGAGATGATTGAAGCGGCCTGGGGTTCCAACCCGCGCTTTGCCGACGGCGTCTCCTACGAGTTCATCCGATCGGAAGGCAAAAGCTTTCCCAGCAACCGCTGTCTCGTTCCAGCCTCCGAGTTCCACATCCGCAACGGTGAGAAGAAGTTCCGCGCCTTCCGCGAGGACGGCAATTTCTTCTATCTCGCCGCCATCTGGGAACCGCCGATGGGGGATTGGCCAGTGAGCTACCGCATCCTCACCGTCGACGCGAACCCTGACGTCATCCGTTACCAGGGCCGCCATGGCGCGATCATCGAACGGCGGCAGGTCATGCAGTGGCTGGATTTGCTGGTTCCGCAAGAGGAACTGCTTGTGACGCCGCCCGGCGACATCTTCACGATCGAGGAAATCCTGACCAAGCCGGTGCAGACGAGCCTCGCGCTTTGATCGGCCAGAGCAGACGATAACGCCGATGGCCATGATGCTTCCCCTCGATTTGCCGCCGCCGCCGCGCGAGCCGGTGCTGCCTGGGTTGACCCAGGAGGAGGGCTTCATCACAGCGGAAGAAGAACGCACCTTAATCCATGGGATCGATGGTGCAGGGCTCACGCCTTTCCTCTTTCAGCAGTGGACTGGCAAACGGCTCACCAAGAGCTTCGGCTGGAGCTATGATTTCCAGACGGGCAAATTCGGACCGTGCGAGCCCATCCCGGACTGGGCGATGACCGCCAGGACGCGCGCCGCGCGGTTCGCGGGGCTGTCACCGGACGAACTCGAGCAGATGCTGCTGATCCGCTATGACCCAGGCGCGGGCATCGGCTGGCATCGTGACCGGCCGGCGTTCGAGCATGTGATCGGCATTTCGCTGGGAGAACCTGCCACCATGCGCTTCCGGCGGCGCACGGGCACAGGCTTCAGCCGGGCAAATGCGATGCTCGCGCCGCGCTCCATCTATCATATGAGCGGGCAAGCCAGGTATGACTGGGAGCACAGCATTGCGCCTATGGAGGCCCTGCGATGGTCGATCACGTTCAGGAGCCTGCGGAAGCCGATCTTGTAGCGACACGCAGCCGTAACGTTAGGAACCAGACCCTGCTTTGCTGGTTAGCCCGTCATCGATCCGCGCATCTTTGCCCCCCCTCGCGCGGTTCGATGATATCGGCGGCCCGTCAGTTCCCGACTGGCGGGCCGCCTTCATGTCGTAGAGGGCAGGCTATATGGCGCCCAGACTGAAGCTCTTCCGGACACCAATCGGCTTTCATGACGCCTATGTCGCAGCAAGCAGCCGGAAGGCGGCGTTGAAGGCCTGGGGAGCCGACGCCGATCTCTTCGCGCGAGGCATTGCCGAAAGGATCGACGATCCAAAGCTTTTGGCGGAAGCGGCCGAAAAGCCGGGCACCGTCATCAAGCGCGCCCGCGGCACCGCTGCCGAACATCTGGCCTCGGCGGACAAGTCGATGAAGGCGACGGTGCGCAAGGCAGAGGGCAGGGTGATCCCGGCGAAGCCGCCAGCAAAGCCCCGGCCGCAACGCAGCCGAACGGCGCTGGATTTGGGCGCAGAAGCTGGACGAGCATCGACGATCGGTAGAAGCGCGCATTGCGGAGCTGGAGGAAGAGCGCGCCCGCATCGGGATGCAGATTGCCAAGGTGCGGAAAGAAGGTGAGCGACAGGCCGACAAATTTCAGGCAGCGATCGACAAAGCCTGCGCTAAATACGAGGACGCGCTGGGCCAATGGCGCGGGCAGGGATGATAGGGTCTGACGGGCCTTGAAGGAGCGCCGCGATCCGACAAACATGGAGCCGAGCATGGCTGACGACATGTTGACCGACGACGAAAAGGCCTTCTTCGCCCTTGCTCTGGTCGAACAATGCGTGCGCAACACCAGGCTGGAGAATCTCCATGCGGGGGTGACGCCCAGCAGCGCGAGCGGCGATTATAGCGACGTCAAGGCCGTCACGCCCTATGGCGAAATTCCCTGGACCAATCTCTCGCGCATTTCCGACGAAGAGATGAAGGCGCTGATGATCGAGGTGACGAACAAGGTCTTCACCTTCCTTACGCGCGGCGACGATCTGATGACACTGGGGCCGGCGGCGCGATGGAACAAACCGGAGCTCGACCAAGGACTGCTGTCGAAGGCCGATCGTCGCGCGGCGCAACGCGGGCGCCCATGAGGGCACCATTGCCGCAAAAATCTCTATAGGCACGGATTTGCGCTATTTGTTACGCAACCTGGGCATCGCTACTCCGCCTTTTTCCAAATTTATTGTGCGATGCAGCAACGTATTTCGCAGTTGCAGCGTTTATGATCGAATGGGCCTCTGCCCATGGAGAGACAGTTATGACGAAGCTGCACTCAACGATCACGCAACTCGGAAAATTCAGGGCATTATCGCTTCAGCCGCCGCCACCATCCGACCGGGGGCGGCTCAGGGACATGGAGGATTTCGGCTCCAATCCTGGAGATCTTCGAGCCAGATATTATATCCCGAAACATCTAGGCGGCTCGAACCGGAGCCGGCACGCGCCGCTGGTCGTCGTTCTGCATGGCTGCACGCAAAATGCCGATGCCTATGACCATGGCTCGGGCTGGTCGCAGCTGGCGGATGAGCTGGGCTTTGCCTTGCTGTTCCCGGAGCAACGGCGCGCCAACAATCCCAATCGCTGCTTCAACTGGTTTGCGCCCGGAGACTCGGCGAGGGATGCCGGCGAGCCGCTATCGATCCGCCAGATGATCGCCACCATGGTCGCGGCGCACCCAATCGACGAGGCCCGCATCTATGTGACGGGCCTTTCGGCCGGCGGCGCGATGACCTCGATCATGCTCGCGACCTATCCTGAAGTGTTCGCCGGTGGCGCGATCATTGCGGGCCTCCCTTATGGTGCGGCTGCATCCGTTCCTGAAGCCTTTGCGCGCATGCGCGGCGAGGGCTATCCCGATGACGCGGTGCTGGGGGCGCTCGTCCGATCCGCCTCTGATCATGCAGGGCCTTGGCCGACTATCTCTGTCTGGCACGGTGACGCTGACCGAACGGTTCACGCCTCGAACGCGGAAAGGATCATCGCCCAGTGGCAGGCCATCCATGGCAGGGACGCCTCAGACGTTGAAACAAGGATCGCGGACGGGGCGCACCAGCGCCGTTGGCGCGATGCCGATGGTCGCGTGGCGATCGAAGCCTATGAAGTGATCGGAATGGGGCACGGGACGCCGCTTGCAGTCTCCGGTCCCCGGGCCTGCGGGGCCGCGAGCCCCTATATGCTCGATGCCGGGATTTCATCGACCCGGCATATTGCGGCATTCTGGGGGCTCGCCGAAGAAGAGGCGGCTATGCCGGTGGACTTTCAGGCTGGCGGAGAGAGCGATCCTATCGCGCGCGTGCGAGATTCTATCGCATTCCCATTGCGAAAAGCCGCGACCCAAGCTCGCCAGGCGTCCGGCCGCTCGAATGTGGGGGCGATCATCGAACAGGCTCTCCGACGGGCCGGCATCATGCGATGAAGCGTCTTGCCGACCGGTGATGGGCCTGGGATCGGGAGGGAACAGCGGATCGTCGGCCGAGGTTTCCGCCCGCCACGCCGTCGGCTTTCCCATTCCGGATCGAGTGGCTTGAGCGTCAATTGGGCGTGAAACCGAGCAGTCCGCGCTGATAGTCCTCGACAACATAGGCGATCGGCAGACCATCTGGCCGGCTCATGAGCGCGCGCTGGGAGAACAGGGTTCGCGGCGGTGTTTTGGCCGTTGGCTGGCCTCCCTTGGGCAACCATGCTGACGACGACCCTGCCGATTTCCGGTCGAGGTACAGAGGCGCGACGACCTTGCCGAACGGCGTGCCGGTCTGCTGAAGGCTCGCCTCCATGGAAGCGGGCAGGCGGGAAGGGACATACCAGAGCCGTGCAACCGATAGAATATGCCCGTTGCAGCGCAAGCGGACGTGTCGCAATTGAACGTGGTCCGATGCCTTGAGCTGCAACGTGCGGCGCAACCGTGCGGTGGCCGGGACCAGCTTGTTCGCGATTTTCTCGGCAATGACTGCGCCTGCTGGCGCCATATGATGGGAGGCGCACCAGCGGTCCAGCACCCGGGTCGCCGATGCGGCCATCCCAATCTCGTCCCGGAATGCGCTGATCTCGGCGATGAACTGCGGGGTGGCAGCTGCGCGCGCGGACGCGATGCCGGGGCCTGCAATCAACGGCGCGGTCAATCCAACGGCGACTAGGATGAGCATGTTGAATGGCCGAAACATCTGCGCCTTATGGCTTTGGGACTGCGGCATCTACAAGCGCGTTATAGGAGTAAAGCCCTGATTTTTCGCTGAAATGGGCGATTTCTCTCATTTTGCGCGGAAATCGGTCGTTAACTGATCGCCAGCTAAATGCCTTCGCCGAGGCAGAGCATGGCAAAAAAGCGCATTCAGATCGACAGATGGACGGTGGTGGCTGTTGCGGGATTTGCTGCATCGCGGATTATCCCGATCCCCACCCCCATTCTTATTATCTGTGGCGCGATTTTTGGGATCGCGGTCGTCCGGATAGGCGGAAGAGCGTTGATCCGCGGGCGAAGAGAAAAGCGCGAGGACACGCAGGCTGCTTGGGCGACTTTCGTTCGGGACAGAAATGTCTCTTAGCACCCGATCACGTTGGGCGAGGATGGTATTGCTGTCCTGGGCTGTTCTTTCAGGCTGTTCTGGAGCCGCGGGGTTGCCCGTTGCCGAAGACCTAGCGTGGGAAGATCGCTCCTGCATTTGCATAATAGATGGCATGTGCCCCGACCGCGAGGCGGGCCAAAGAGAGTTCAGGGGATTGGACTGTAGCTGGGACGGCGACCGGCGAGATCGTGCCATATGCCGGACCGAAAGCCGCTTCAATTATGCAAACACCAACCATGCAGATGAGCCTTGGCGGGCCTTTGTCATTACCATGCGTCATGTCGAGCATAAGGGTTGGTGCGTCTCGGACAGACGAAGAGTAAATTAACCATAGGCATTAACCTGCCTAAGCGCGTTATAGGAGTCAACGCGCTAAAAGGTCGCGTCCGTCAATGTGGTGTAGAATTGGGTGTGGCCAGCGGGCTGCATTTTCAGGCGGCCTTGGGTGTAATCTGTAGCGGCTGTGCCTCCTCGATCATTGGTGTAGCAAGGGCGGCCAT
>NZ_LXYF01000068.1:0-26975 GCF_002894065.1 Sphingobium sp. SA916 | reverse complement strand
CTAGCTGTCTGGTTGCGACACATCATTGGGATATGGTAAAGAATGCCATCGCGGATCACGCGTGGCGCTTTGCCGTCCTTGCTGATGAGGTTTCGTGATGGTGCAGATACATCCCCAGGCTCGAACCACGCCTGCTGTAAGGGCGGAAATTGCCCGTTCGACCGAGCCTGCCAGTGTCGTGGCGAAACGCTATGGCATCAGCGATGAGACGGTCCGCAAATGGCGCAAGCGAGGAGAGCAGGCGATCCTGGATCGCCCAAGTCGGCCCCATCGTCTGGCTTGGCGTATGAATGAGGAAGAACGCGCGATCATCTGTGCTGTACGCAGGGCGACAGGCTTTGCCCTGGATGACCTGACCTTCGTGCTCCGGCACTTCCTGCCACACCTCAATCGCGACAGCATCTACAGGGTACTCAAGGTCGAAGGGCTCAATCGACGACCGCCCAAGCCCACGGCGCAGCCGCGTAAAGGACAGGGGCGCTTCCAGGACTATGACCTGGGCTTTGTCCATATCGACGTCAAACATCTGCCCAAGCTGCGCACCGCGGACGGCGAAACTCGCAAGCGTTTCCTTTATGTCGCCATCGATCGCTGCTCACGCTTCGTCCATCTGGCCGTCTACGATGCTGAAAATGCTGCCAACGCCGTCGCCTTCCTCAAGGCCGCCAGAAGGGCTTTCCCCTTCCGCATCACCCATGTGCTGACAGACCGGGGATCCTGTTTTACCGCCGACGATTTCGAACGCGCCTGCGCGAAGATCAAGGTCGTTCACCGCACGACGCGACCCTATACGCCGCAAACCAATGGCATGGTCGAACGCTTCAACGGCCGCATCGCCAGCGAAGTGATGGGCATCAACGTCGCCGGCCATGCTGATCTCGAAATCCTGCTGACCGGCTTCAACCGTGCCTACAATCGGCGACGACAGCGCGTGCTCCACGGCAGTTCGCCATGCCAGAAGGTAGAGGAGCGGATCGGCCTTATGCCCGCGCTCGCCAATCCTCTTTACAAGCCGACGGCACCGGACGATCTTATGACTAAAGTCGACGACGTACTATATTACGCCAATGATGTGTCGCAACCAGACAACTAGCATTACAGTTGCATATTGATTGAAATTCTGAATCAATAGGTCTCCATGGTAGGGAGGCCGTGGATGACGGGCGCATCGATTGAAACGACACTGGAGCTTTGGGCATCGTCGCTGCGGGACGTGAAGGCTCGCATGCGCGTGCTATTCACCCAGGAACGCGTTGCGGCATCGGCCAATCTTTTCCTGGATGGTTTGTTGGGTGAGAAACGGCGCAAAACAGGATGGATGCGTGCAGAGGCGGCCGGAGATCCTGAGCCCTGGCGACAGCAGGCCATTCTGGGTCGCGGGCGCTGGGACGCAGACGGTCTTCAAGACATCGTGCGTGACTATGTCGTAGAGAACCTTGCCCCAGATGACGCTGTTCTGGCCATCGACGAGACCGGCTTCCTTAAGAAGGGCGATGCCACCTGCGGTGTCGCACACCAATATACCGGTTCGGCAGGCAAGACAACAAACTGCCAGATCGGTGTTCGCGACCTATGTTTCGGCTCGGGGTCATGCCTTTGTCGATCGAGCCCTCTACTTGCCCAAGAGCTGGACTGGTGATCGGACAAAGCTTGCCGCCACCCATGTTCCAGAGACTGTGTCCTTTGCCGCCAAGCCCGCCTTGGGTCGAGATGATAAGGCGTGCGCTGGCGGCGGATGTACCCTTTTCATGGGTAGCGGCAGATGCGGTATATGGCCTAGGCGACGTCGAAGGCGCGGTGCGCCAAGCCTGCACGGGCTATTTCCTTGGGGTCAAATCCGATCATTACTTCGGCTCCTGGGCGAAGAACCCGGCGCAGACACTTATGCAAGATTCGTGCCGCCAGCGCATTGATTTAACATAATATATATTATCGACTATTGAGCCTGTAAGCGGGTGGATTCTATTTCGAAGTGCGAAATCCTAGGTTTTATAAGGGTTTGATCCCTTTTCCAGGAAGGCACGCAATGAACGGCTATCAGCATCTGGGTTTGGACGAGCGGCGCGACATTTATCGATTGGCAGCAACCGGACGGTCAGCACAGCAAATTGCTGACGCGCTGTGTCGGCATCCTTCGACGATTTATCGAGAGCTCAAGCGCAACCGCCATCTGGATGAGAATCCGCTGTTTCGCGGCTATTTTCCGACTGTCGCACAGACCATGGCGCGCGGGCGTCGAGTTCGTGGCGGGAAGATCGCTCGCCAACCGGAACTCGCCGCTTATATCGCTGATCGCTTGTCGGCCGCCTGGTCGCCAGAACAGATTGCGGGTTACCTGCGGCGTCATCGGGGCAACCGGGAGGCGGTGTGCCACGAGACCATTTACCAATATGTCTATGGACCTGATGGACGCCACCAGAAGCTGTGGCGCCATCTTCCCGTTGCCCGCCGTTCTCGACGGCAGCGCTACGCTCGTAAGCCACGCGGTCTCCATATTCCTGTGGCCAATACGATCGGCGCACGTCCGCAGGAAATTGCGGATCGCAGCAGCTTCGGACATTGGGAAGGCGATCTCCTGATCTTCCGGAGAGAATATGGCAAAGCCAACCTCACCTCGCTGGTCGAACGCTGCAGCCGCTTCACCTTCCTCGCGCGTAATCCGAGCCGACATTCTGCCGGTGTCATGGCCGGGATCGATCGGCATTTGCGCGGCATCCCCCCTTCCCTCCGGCGTAGCATCACCTTTGATCGCGGCACGGAATTTGCGGCTTTTGCGACACTGCGAAACAGGCTCGGCGTCACCAGTTATTTCTGCTTACCGTCCGCGCCCTGGCAGAAAGGCGGCGTGGAAAATTGCAATGGCCGAATACGGCGCTTCCTGCCCTCCAACACCGACATTGCGCTCCTGTCGGACAAAGAGATCCAGGCCGTCGCCGATCGCCTCAACAGCACACCCCGCAAGTGCCTGGGCTATCGCACCCCGCACGAGGTCCTGGGAGAACAGATCGCCCTCCTCAAGGCCGGATAAATTTTGCCATCCGGGGTGGGGCTCGCCCCACCCCGGATGAAATGCTACGCATCACCTCGGGTGTCGCGCTTCAAATGGAAACCGCCAGCGCCGGATAGAAATGTCACCCTCTGCAAAATAGAGATGTCACTGGTGGCATGGTGCTCCCTGGATGCAGGGAGTGCGCGGATGATGGTGGTGTCCATGAGCCATGGCGAGCTTACACGCTTCGATACGCTGCTACGGGTTGAACGTCGCGAGTTGCGAGCCGAGGATGCAGCGACGCTACTCGGCTTGTCCCGGCGGCAGGTTTATCGGTTGCTGATACGCATGCGTGCAGACGGTGCGCCAGGCCTGGTTTCGCGTCGTCGCGGGCGCCGTAGCAACCGTTGGCTTGGCGATGGCTTTCGCGACCATGCGATTGCGTTGGTCCGAGAGCATTATCATGATTTTGGGCCGACGCTGGCGGCTGAGTATCTGGCGGAGCGCCATGATGTGCACATTTCCCGCGAGACGCTGCGCAAGCTGATGATCGAGGCTGGTCTGTGGAAGGATCGTGCAGCGCGTCGTCCGCGCCCGTATCAGCCGCGTTACCGCCGGGATTGCCGCGGCGAACTGGTCCAGATCGACGGTTCGAAGCATTGGTGGTTCGAGGATCGCGGCCCGCAATGCACCCTGCTCGTCTATATCGACGATGCAACCAGTGAGTTGATGCATCTCCAGATGGTCGAGAGCGAGAGCACCTTTTCCTACATGGAAGCGACCCGGGCCTATATTGAGCGGCACGGCAAGCCGGTGGCTTTCTACTCCGATCAGCACAGCGTCTTCCGCAATTCCCGCGCCAGCGCGGCGCGCGGCGACGGCATGACGCATTTCGGCCGCGCGCTTGATGCGCTGAACATCGAGATCATCTGCGCCAACTCACCGCAGGCCAAGGGCCGGGTCGAACGGGCCAACGGCACGTTGCAAGATCGGCTGGTCAAGGCAATGCGCCTGGAGGGCATATCGTCGATCGAAGGCGCGAATGCCTTCCTGCCAGGCTATATGGTTCGGCATAATGCGCGGTTTGCCCGCCCCGCTTTTGACAGTCGGGATCTCCACCGCCCGCTCGCCCCGCATGACGATCTGCGCGCGATCATGGTGTGGCGGGAACAGCGCAGCGTTACCTCGGCGCTGACATTGCATTACAACAAGGCGATGTTCATCTTGGAACCGACCGAGATCGCCCGGAAACTGGTGCGCAAGCGGGTGATGGTGTGTGAATATCCCGATGGCCGGCTGGAGATCCAGCATGAGGGGCATATCCTCCCCTACCGGCATTTCGACAAGATGCGGCAGGTGAGGCAGCCGACGATCGTGGAGAACCGCCATCTCGATGCGGCGCTGCTGCTGGCGAAGGAGATCCAAGCGATCGCACCGCATCACCGGCAACGGAACAACAATGCTCCCGCCCGGCATGACCAGCCCACGCATCTGTTCCCCGAACCGGAGGTGCCGGTGAAGATCGATGGACGCAGGTTGGGCGGAGCCAAGCTCAAACGTCGTCCCCGTCTCAGCCAGGCGGAGTTACGGGCGCGCGGCACGCTGGAATTTGTGAAAGCGCGCTAAGGCCGCGCTGACCGAGCCCGCTGCGTGCGCAGCGGGTCCATGCCCTTCCCCATCTAAGTCGCGCTTCCAGCAGGGTCTGCGCTGCGCTATCTCGAGGGCTCCACGCAGCCCCTGCTGATCGAAAGAGTGTCATTTCTATTTGGCAGAGATTGTGACTTCTCTAAGTAGCAGGAACATTTTATGTACGCGTTGTCAACATGTTATATGGCTTCTTAGCCTTTGCGATTTACACTGCGTTCGCCGAACCCCTGTTTGGGCGGTATCACATCCCCCAGCCATTTCCTCGATCCGAACAGGAAAATCGCTCGGTTGCGGTCAGCTACGGCATTTCGGTAGCATGCTGCGGATCCATCCTTGAATGGCAAGCTCCGTTTTCCAGCGGTGCGGTAATTACCTCGGATGACGGTATTTTTTCGGCGCTGTGAGAAATGCCAGAGGTAGGCACAGCTACCGAAGCTGTCGAAGATCGCTTTATCAACTGTTGATAAGATGCTATCCTCGGGTCAGGAGGTATTTGGATGATCAGCGCGGATCTTGGACAGCAGCTTGAAACGTTCGTGACCAGCTTGGTCGCGAACGGTCGATACAATTCGAAAAGTGAGGTGCTCCGCGAGGGAGTGCGCATGATTCAGGACCGAGAAACCCGCCTTGCAGCGCTCGATGCTTCGATCGCGCGCGGGCTCGCCGACGCTGATACAGGGAACACAACTCCCGCAGAAGCGGTGTTTGATCGCCTTGAAGACAAATATCGCGCCATGGATACCGGCTCTCAATGATCGTCCACCTTTCGGCCGAGGCCGAGCATGACCTTGAGACGATCGGTGATTATATTGCGCAGGACAACCCCGCCCGGGCGATAAGCTTTTTGCGCGAGCTGCGCGAGAAATGCCTGGACCTGTCGAATCATCCTGAACGTTTCCCGCTCGTGCCACGCTTCGAAGGACTGGGCGTGCGGCGCCGCGGGCATGGAAATTATCTGATCTTCTATCGCGTGGAAGCGGACAAGGTCGTCATTGTTCACATCCTGCATGGCGCTCAGGATTACGGAGCGATGCTTTTTCCAGACTGACTATTAACTGCTTCAATGCCCCTCTCTTTTTACCAACTGTCTTTGGACCTGGACCACATCATGAGCCCACCGATGACGACCATCACCAGCGCCGCAGCAGGCATGGCCTGCCGCCGCCCATGAGCTGGTCAGCGCGCCGCGAGGGCTGGAATCCACAGAGTGAAGATGCCCGCGATGACGGGGATGTCTATTACTCTCGCGTCATCCACTCGGCCGCGTTCCGCCGACTGCAAGGCAAGACGCAGATTTTGAATCTCGGCGACAGCGACTTCTACCGGACGCGCCTGACCCACTCGCTAGAAGTCGCGCAGATTGCAGGCGGAATAGCCCGCCAACTCGGCAAGAGCATCCCCGATCACCCCGCCGCCTCGCTCCTGCCCGACCGCGGGACCATCCATTCGATCGGTTGCACCCATGATTTCGGCCATCCTCCCTTCGGCCATGGCGGTGAGATCGCGCTCAACTATTGCATGCGCGATGCAGGCGGGTTCGAGGGGAATGGCCAGACGTTGAGAATATTGGGCCGACTGGAGCATTTCTCCTCCCATGCCGGGGCGAACCTGACGCGCCGGACCATGCTCGGCATCCTGAAATATCCCGTCGCCTTCAGCCGAGTGAGCAATCCGGCGATCATCCCTGCCCTCGTCACCGGCCCGACCACCATCAAGATACTCGACGGCAAGGCGTGCAAGCCCCCCAAGTGCTATCATGATAGCGAGCAGGACGTTGTCGACTGGATTCTTGCGCCGCTGGACAATGAGGATCGCGAAACATTCCAGACGTTCGCGCCCCAGCCCGGCAAGCATGGTCGGTCCATCCACAAATCGCTCGATTGCTCCATCATGGATACGGCCGACGACATCGCTTATGGCGTCCATGATCTGGAAGATGCGATCGCCCTTGACCTCGTCACGCGGGAGCGTTTTGCCGCCGCGCTGCAGGATCGCTGCCCGACTTTTCTCGACGCCCTCAAGGAAAAATATCCGGGCGAGAGCGCCAATGACGTCTTCTCGCAGATGATAGACGGTTTATTCGGCGGCGCTGCCTCGCGCAAGCGCTTCATCGGACGGCTGGTCCACCATTTTCTCACCGCCGTGGAATATGTCGAACTGGACGCCTTTGCCGAGCCATTGCTGCGTTACCGCGTCCGGGTACGGGAAGGCGAGCGTCAGTTCCTCGACGTCCTGCAAAATTTCGTCGTGCGGGAAGTCATCACCAGCCCCGGGGTCCAGCATCTGGAGTTCAAGGGTCAGGGGATGGTCATCGCCGTTTTTGAAGCCATGCAGGCCGACCCGGTCCGGCTTCTCCCCCGCGAAGAGCTTTTGAAGTTTGAGGCAGCGGGCGGCGACCTGCGCATCATCTGCGATTATGTTGCAGCGATGACCGACACGCATCTGCTCAAAACATATGAGCGGTTGTTTTCCCCACGCTTGGGTTCGGTGTTCGACCGTCTCTGACAGGAGCGGTGTGCCTCGCTCCGTCCGCTTATTTGCACGCGCCGGGGATGCGTCATGGCGATGTCACAGGAGGCAGGCTACCTGCGCCACATGAATATCGGTTCATATTTCCGCCTCGAAGGCGTCCTCGTCGCAGGTGCGGTCAATCCCTATGTCCAAGCGCGCAATGGTGCGCTTTGGGAGGTCGGCCTTCTTAAAAATGTCGTTCATCTTCTTCAATCGAACGTGGTGGTCGAAGGCATCAGGACGGGCGCGGAAGCGATCGCGGTCAACTGGATTGAAGCGAACGGGCCGTTTCAATGAACCCTTTCCTCACCCGCCATGTAGCGGTATCGCTCGGTGTCGCCGAAGCGTCCGCCTAACCTCGGCGGTGATCGTGTAGACCGCTTCTCGCTGCGCACCGCGATTGGGATGATCGACGCGGTAGCCCTGATAATGCCGCCGCAGCAGGCCGGCCTTCACCAGATCCGAAACCGCCCGGCTCACACTGGTTCGACCGGAACGGATGATGCGCTCCTGAATCTGCGCCTCACATGCGCGCTCCAGCTCGGCTGGATCAGCGCCATCCTGCGCCATGCCTAGCACCTCTCCCCGCACGGCTTCCACCATGGCGATGCGCCGGCAATCGCGTTTCGCCAGCGGAGCCAAGGCCTGGCAGAGCCAATCGCGAACAGGCACCCTCCCCTCCTCGGTCCTCACATAAGGCCCGAGGCTTCCATTGGGTCCGGCTTCTCGTGCGATGAGTTCCAGTACCAGCAGCGCATAGCGCGGTCGGCGCGTGACGGCCGCAATACGATCGACCAGTTCCGGCTGCGTTGCGCTCGCTGGCGCGAGCGTCGGCCGTACAGGCTTCTTCGCAGACGGCAGAGGTTGCTCGAAACGGTCGGCCTGATAGAACATATCAGGAATCTAGCAGATGATGAGTCGCTGTGAATCCCCTTTTCTGCGCCGGTGCCAGATAAAACCCATGTGTCACTTTGCCCGGCTACGCCCCGTGTTCTGGGGCAATTCCCCTCTTCCGGTCGGCCATCTTCCAGCTTATGCCCTTGCGCATCATCAACGGGAGAATGCCCAATGAACAACACCGATCTCGCCGAAGCCCTGGCTGCCGACCAGGGCCTCACCAAGGCCGATGCCCGCAAATATGTCGACGCCGTTTTCAGCTCGATCGCCAATGCGGCTGCCAAGGGGCAGGAGGTGTCGCTGAACGGCTTCGGCAAGTTCAAGGTGAGTGCGACGTGAAAGTCGTCTAAATAATTGTTTGCGCATGAATAATCTCATGGATCAAACCTGATGTTCCGTCATCAGTAGCCTACCGGCACATGCGGGACTGGTAACGGTCCGGTATGAAGCTGCTGGGACAATGTAGCCGGGCCTTCGGGCCGTGCCGATGCCGTGAGGTGGCGGTATCTTCTGCAAGCATCAGAGCGGATGGGGCGCTAGGCTGGGTGGTATGACTAATTGAAGTGAACTGCTGATAAACGTCGTGAAATTTGACAAGCCAAAGATGCTGATAGGCTTGAACCAAAAGGTGCGCGGTCGGATGTCTCTCTTTACTTTGGAGACACACGGACAAGATAGACCGCCGGCGAATAGGCAGGGTCTAACCCACCCCCGTTATTTAGATGAAACACGGTAAGCCCGTATCTCCGCCCGGCAGTGGGCAGGCCAACCGCAAGGAAAGCTGTCGGTGGTGCGGGTAAAGGATGTCGGAGAAAGCGAAGGCCGGGCTGTAATGGTCTGGACAGGGGTTGCGGCTTGCCAACATCACCCCGCCTGAAAAGGAGCAGACTTCCGACGGGTCTCTCATCGCGAGAAAATATGCAGAACCCTCAAAGGAGGACAGGCAAATGACGGTCATAGCGACTGGTGCGGCCTCCCGCGAAACGGCGGACTGGAGCCAGATTGACTGGTCCTCGGTGCGTCGAACCGTGCGACGGCTGCAAATGCGTATCGCGAAGGCAGTTCGGGAAGGTCGCTGGGGTAAGGTGCAAGCCTTACAGCGGCTGCTGACCCATTCGTTCAGCGGCAAGGCTCTTGCCGTAAAACGAGTTACCGAAAATCGAGGTAAGAGGACGCCCGGAGTCGACCGGATCATCTGGGACACGCCGGGCAAATGCGTCAGAGGAGTATTGTCGCTCAGACGGCGGGGCTATCGGCCACTACCGCTGAGGCGGGTGTATATCCCGAAGGCAAATAGCAAAAAGCTGCGTCCGCTTGGTATTCCGACGATGAAAGACAGGGCCATGCAGGCACTTCACCTGCTTGCGCTACTGCCTGTCGCGGAAACCACGGCAGACCCTAACTCATACGGCTTCCGTCCCTTTCGCGCCGCGCGTGATGCGGCTCGCCAGTGCTTCATTGCACTGCGGGGACGGGGGACGGCGGGATGGGTTCTGGACGCTGACATTGCTGGCTGCTTCGACGAAATCAGCAAGGACTGGCTCACCGCCAACATCTCCATGGACAGGGCGGTGCTCCGGAAGTGGCTGGACTCCGGTTATATGCAGGACGGCGAATGGCACGCAACTCGAGCGGGAACTCCGCAAGGCGGAATAATCTCGCCAACACTTGCCAACATGGCCTTGGACGGAATGGAAACGATGTTAAAGGCTCATTACGGCCCCAAACATCGAAACATACGCACCAAGGTCAATATGATACGTTACGCCGATGACTTTGTCATTACTGGTGCATCGAGAGAAGTGCTGGAGGAGGCAAGGACTTTGGTAGAGGAATTTCTATCTGCACGGGGTCTATCCCTGTCTGAAGAAAAGACTCGCCTCGTGCGGGTCGAGGAAGGCTTCGACTTCCTCGGCTGGAACGTGCGCAGATATGATGGGCACACCCACATCAAACCCGCCAAGAAGAACGTGGCGGCGTTCATGCGCAAAATCCGAACGATTATCAAATCCGCCGCCAGCATAAGGCAGGAGCATCTGATATGGCGACTCAACCCTGTCATACGGGGTTGGACCAATTATCATCACAACCAGGTGGCGAAGGAAACCTTCCGAAAGGTCGATCACCTCATCTGGAAGTGTCTCTGGCAGTGGGCCTGTCGTAGGCACCCGAACAAACCGCGTCGTTGGGTGAAGGGGCGTTACTTCATTCGGGAAGGCACGCGCGACTGGGTGTTCCGCGCAGGCGTGAAGGACGACGGAGGAAACGTCACGTTCACACGGTTGCTGAATGCAGCCGACGTTCCCATCCGTCGCCATTGCAAAATCCGGGCTGCTGCCAATCCGTTTGATCCGGTCTGGGACGGTTACTTCGCCGCAAGGCGCAGCCGACCCACGGATCTACCGGCAGACCTCGGATGACCCGCATCCGCCCCTTGATCGAGGGGACTGGTGGCTCTGGTCACACAGGGCTTCGTGGAGGCTTGAGCTGCATGCAGGGAAACTTGCACGTGCAGTTCTAAGGGGGGAGCGGTCCGGTAACGGGTCGCTCCTACCCGACAGGACAGCCCGGCCCGCGAAGGCCGCAATCCTTCGACCGGTGCGACGATCCAGATCGCTGCGTCGAAGAAGCTGACCTTCACGCCTGGCAAGGCGCTCAAGGACCAAGTGAACGGGTAAGCCGTGAAGGGCCGCCGAACGACGGTTCAACGGCCCTTCCCATCACAAAATTGCATGTCACTTTTTCAACGCAGGTAAAGTGACACATGGGTCACTCAAGGCCAGACGTCGATCGCACTGATCAGAAGAAGTGCCACTCCAGCATCATGGCATCGACCAGAGCCCAGTCGATCTCCCCAAGCTCGAATTTCGTTCGATCAAAAATCCCGCCCGGATCGCCCGGCACGGAAATGTGACCCGGGGCATTAAGGTAGCGATTGACGAACTCCAGCTCGGTTTTCACCACTGCCTTGCGCCCTTCCAGGCACATATCCACCACGTAGCGTAACGCCGGCTCTTCGGCTCTGTCGATGACGCTCCTCAATTCCGGTGCATCGAGCTCGTCAGCGATGACGCGCGCATATTGGTTCGCGCCATGCTCAAGAATGAGGATGCGCTCGAGCGTCTCCTCCATGGTTTCGGGCCGATCATGCTCTGCGCCGATGAGCTGGGCGACTTCCGACCTGTTCTTTCGCGCATACCCGGCGGCAGTTGATCATCGAGCGCCGGCACCTTGTCTTCCACGAGCGCCACCGTACCCAAAGGCTGCGCGCATTGCGGGAGGCTGGATGTCTCATCGACGTGCCACCCTTGCCCAGCTTTTGCGCAGCGAGCGGGGAGGTCGCGAGGGAAAGGACAGCGAGCGCGGGAAATGCATATTTCATGACGATGCTCCTTCGTGAGAATCAAGGTCACAAATCTAGGCCCAGGCCGCGCTCGGGCAGCGGCGGCAGGAGGTCGGCGCGATCCTGGCCTTGTGCTGGCGGACCATGCCCGTCTCTGGGGTCGACTGGCTTGCCGCAATTGTCCGGCAGCGGCGGAAGATCGGCGGGGAAGTCCGCGGGATGGGAACCAGCGCCCGTGGTCACCCCTTCAACCGGACCAGGGTCGAACTTGGCAGGGCCTCGCGCCTGGGGTCCGTCAATTGCAAGCCGCCCCAGGGTCTCCAGCGCGGAGGTCTTGTTTCCCGGATTATGGTCGAGCTGGCGCGCCAGCTTTTCCTTGTCGTCGACGATCATGGTCAGTTCGTCACGCACGCGCGTGACCCCCACATTGAACAGGCGCTGGTTCGAGAGGTTGCGCTCATGGCTCGCCATGACCGTGATCGCCTTGTCGGTCGTGATCCCCTGGGCCATGTGCATGTTGAGGCTATAGGCAAGGTCAAGGCGCGAGAGCATCGGATCGCCCACCGCCAGGGTCAGCTGTTTGTCCTGCCCGAGATTGACGGTAACGCCGGTGGCGTCGACGCGGACAACGCGCGCGATGGCGGCGTTCCACAGTTCTCGCGGCTTGTCCTTCGCCGTCCAGCGGATCGTGTCGCCTTCTCGGAGATGCAGGCCCTTCTTTTCGGAAAGTTGCAACCGGTCGCGCTGCTCGGTGGGGGACAGCCGGGCGGGATCGAACCGGATCTTGCGGCGGCCATCGGTGAGATCGACCCGGCCATTGGCATGAACCTTGAGGACATCATAGCGTCCGGCCTTGAGCCCGACATCGTTCGCGCCGCCCCGCCCAACCTCCAGCACCTGTCCGGCACGGTAATTGGCGGCATAGCGCAATTCTTCGCGAGTCATGTTGACGCGCTCGAAGATGGTAAGGTGGATGCCCTCGCCCTTGAGGGTGCCCTCTGCGGAAAGGCCCGCCTGGATGCACTCATTGATCGCCTGCCGGGTTTCGCGTCCCGAGGCGAACACTGCCGTCGCGGCGCGCTCCTGTGGCGACAAAGACAGCCAGCGATCGGCGGCTTCGTCCGCTGGGGCAGCGCTCTCAACCACCTTGTCGCCCAGCACTTTCATGGCCTGGCTGGCCTTGCCGAGATTGGCCAGCGCCGCGACGGCGCGCAGTTCGTCGGTGCGCTGGCGGATATTCTGGTCCATGCGCGCCATCGTGCCGCCGCCTGCCTGGATCATGGCGAAGGCCTTGCCGGCATCGATCGAAGAGAGTTGCTGGCGATCACCGACCAGAACCAACTGCTCGATCCCCAGCGCCGCGACAATCTGGTGTAGGCTCAGCATGTCGCGGGACGACACCATCGAGGTCTCGTCCACCACCAGCATGGCGCCCTCCATACGCTCGCGGGCCACCTCATAGGCAGGACCCTCGCGCCGCGCCACGAAGCGTTCATGGGCGAGAACAAAGGAGGCGATCGTCTGTGCCTCGATGCCTGCGCCTTCCTTCATGTCGGCGACCATCTTGTTCTGAACGGCGAGGCCGAGAATCTTGCGCCCCTCCCCTTCCGCAACCCGTGCGACCGCCGAGAGCATCGTTGATTTGCCGGCGCCCGCGACGCCCTGGATCGAGATCGTCCGATCGGAGGAACTGACGATCAGCGTGGCGGAGCCCAGCTGACCAGGGTTGAGCGGATGACTGCTTGCCTGCTGCAGGCGCTGCGGCGCCTCGGCAGGATCGAGCATGGGCGCTGCCTGCCCCTTGCTCGCCTCCACCAGGGCCAGGATATTCTCTTCGGTCGCGAGCGCCTCCCTCGTGGTTAACATAGGGGCGGCGCGCTCCACCCCGCGGAGCAACAGTCCCTTGTCGACGAGCTGCCCGATCCGCCGTTCGACATGCTCGATGGTCACGCCCTTCAACCCGAGGTCGAGCGCGGTCTTGGCAAGCTTATGCTGTTCGAACGCGGCTTCCCGCTCGCCATGGATCCGCACCGCCGAGGCGACCGCCAGCTGCGCGCGGCCCGCCGCGGGGCTTTGCACGATGCGGGCGATCCGGCGATCGACCAGCGGATCATCATGGGACAACACGGCGCCCACCGCATGCCATGCTCCGGCAACCGCGTCGCGGATGGCGCGATAGCCGGTTTCCAGACGCCCGGCTGCTTCGTGGCCCGCGCTCCGCAGGATCGCTGCCTCCCGCAATTCCTGCCCGGTAAAGCCAAGGCCTTCACCCTTGTCCTTCCAGCCCTGAAGCAGGGCCGCGCGATCCTCGACGTTGAGCTTGGGATCACGGGTGCGCGTGGTAATTTCGCGCAGCGCCTCGGGAGATTTAAGGCCCAGTTCCGTCGCCTTCTCCAATATGTCCTGCCGCCGCTGGCTGTACGCGTCGATCACCGGTTGCGGGACACCGGTAATCTCGAAGGTGCCGTGCTTTCCCTTCAAGTCGACGCCATAGCCGAGCTTCTCGATCTCGCCGCGCAGATAGGCATGATAGATGGCGCCGATCACGCTGTTGTTGCTCCAGATCCTGTCGGCATGGAGCGCCTGCCATTTGCCATCCAGCATCTTGGTGAGGTTCGCGATGACGGCGTGGATATGCCCCTGCGGATCAAGCGCCCGGCTGGTATCATGCTCGAACAGGGCATAGACGAGATTGCCGGTCGGGATCGGAACCTTGCGCCCCTCCTGGTCCTTGCGGCCTTCCGCCAAATTCTTCTCGACCCAGGCCATGGTCGCCTTCACCGCGGACATATTGGCGGCGAGAATGCGGCGGTCGCCCGCGACATAGGCCATGACCGAGGCGGACTTGGGCATGGAGAAGGTGAGGTCATAGCCGGCGCGTCGGTTCTCGACCTGCCCGACCTGTTCGCCCGAGGGCAATTCTCCCTTGAGGATTGCCTCGAACGCATCCTTGCCAACCTCGCCCGCCAGGCCCAGGTCGCGGGCGCCCTCCCCTTCCCAGAGGCTGAGTTCCGACGAGCCCTCGACGGTGTAATAATTGTCCTGCGCGAAATAGTTGGCGGCGCCCGATGCGGAGCGGACAGAGGCGATCGACAGCATGGATCATATCCCCCAATCCGCGCTGTCGCCAAGATCCTTGCCGCCCGAAAAATCCTGCCGCATCTCAATGAGCGACTGATCCTCCGCCGGCGCGCGCGGGGATGGCTGACTGCTCCCCTGCCCTGCCCGTCCGACGGGCTGACCCGTTGCCGGATCGGCGCGGTCTGCGAGCGCCCGGTCCGCCGCATGACGAGGGGCCACTCTGCTAGGTTCGGGCTGGTCGCGATCGGCAGCCCGCCGGGCTGCTTCATGCTCTTCATTTCTCTCTCCGAACAGGATGCGGGCGGCCATCTCCTTGGCAAGATTGACTTCGGGATCGGGCACCTCCTCGACAATCTGCGCCGCGCCATCCCGGCCGCCTGCCTCACCCCCCTCTTCCGCGAACAGGGCGTCGGTTCGCTTCGAGCGAACCGGGTTCACATGGGCACAGCGGACGAACCCTTGCGCCACCTGCGGATAGTCCTTCCACTGGAGGAGAATCCGGGCCGCGGGAAATCCGTCGGGGAATTTCACAAAGCCGTGCATGGACGGCAGGTTGGTGATGTCGTCGGCGATGACGAGCGGCTCGACCTGCTTGCGCGGTGTCAGGGTGGAGGCATCGCGCGTCTGGTTGTAGCCGTAGCTATAGGCCTCATCCATCTGCCGTACTTCTCGATTGCCGATATAGCGCGCGCACTGCTCGGCCGTGTCGAGATCCGCCGTGGCGAGGATCAACTTGGTGCGCGCCAGAGATGCCAGATTACGGGCGCCCTGCTCGCCATACACTTCGACCAATTTCTCGAAACTGTGGATGCCGAGGATCATTGCTCCGCCAAAGGCGCGGGCGGTCTGAAGCCCGTTTTCGATCGCGGGCAACCGGTGCAGCGCGCCCAGCTCATCGAACATGAACCAAGTGCGTAAATTGCGCGTGCGTGGCATGGTCATGAGCGTGTTGATGGCAAGGTCCATCCACAGCGTCAGCAGCGCCTTGTTCATCGGCAGATCGACATAGTTGGAGGTGATGAACAGGATCGAGCCCGGACGCTTTTCCTGGGTCATCCATTGCCGGATCGAGAAGGCTTCCCCCTCTTCCGGCAAGAAGCGCAACACCTGCGCATTGGTGTTGAAAACCGCGCGGATGGACTCCGCCATGCGAGCCGCCTCCGGCGCGGTGAGAGGATCGGCGATGGTGTTGGTGAGGAAGCGATGGACGCGTTTCAGATCAGCGGTCATCAGATTTTCGGCCAGGGCCAGATTGGTGGCCTGGCCGCGCTCGATGAGGCGCACGCACATCTCAATGAAGAGGGTCCGTGCCGCCAGTGCCCAGAAGGGTTCGGAGGAGCCGCCGTCGGACGGGATCAGCGCGGCGGCGGCGGCGGTAAATTCGCTATGGGTGGCGCAGTCGTTGAAGATCGACCAGGCCGGGCATCGCGCATCCATGGGGTTGAGGATCGTGTCCCGCTCAGGTTCATAGAAGGCCTCGACATAGGCGCCGGTCAGGTCGAAAATCACTGCGCTGTCGGCGCGCGCCCGCATCTGCGAGACGAGGCTGCGCAGCTCCGTGGTCTTGCCCGATCCAGTGGTGCCGATCAGCATGGTGTGCGACTGTTCCATCCGGTGCGGATAGGGAACACCGGCGAGACTATAGGGGTGGTGGATGCCCCTGCCCTTCCGCTCGGCAAAGGGAAGTCGCAATACTTGGCCCGGCGACAGACCCCGGCACAGCGCTGCGACGTCCTCCTCATATTTCGTCAGATTATGCTGATTGATCTCGCCACGCAGCAGGTCGACATCGACCAGCATGGCACCGCGTTCATGCCGCTCCTGAAGGATCGATTTCCCGCGTCGGCGCGACAGGTCGACGAACCAGATCGAGAGCGGCGCGACGATAAACAGCGAGATGAAAAAGGAGCCGAGCAGACCCCGCATGGCGATCGCCCAAGCGGTCTTCACCGCCGGTATGGCCGGCACCATCGGCATGATCGTGCGTAGCATCTCGCCATTGGGCAGGGTGACATTGACCCGCTTCGTGGGATCGAGACCAACCCAGTTCCAGAGCGCTGAATAAAGCTTCATGCAGATGAGCTGGAAGCCATGCTCATCGAGCCGGATCGACATGATGGCGAACCAGGCCGCGACGAACACGAAGAACCAGATGATGAAGGGCAGTCTGACCCCGGAAAACCACATCAGCATCTCGTGGGTGAGAAGCTGGCTGCCGCGAGTGAAATTGCCTGAATTGCGCTGCACCCGGCCGCGTGCCGAATGATGGGTGAGCGGGATGTTCTGGCCGTTCGACCTTATGTCCTTATGCGCCATGATATTGCTCCAGGCGCTTGTCGGTTTCCGCGATCATCCGCTCCCGCAATTCGGGATATTGTTCCAGGATGATGACGTCCAGGGCGAGGTTCTGAAACTCGGCCAACCGGGCCAGACGACGACGGCTGGAACCATGGTCATGGGCGCCGGCGAGATAGGCGTCGATGGCCCAGCGCACCACCTGCGAGGGCGACACATTCTGCTTGCGCGCGACATCCTCGATGAGCGTCAAATGGCGCGGATCGATGCGAACCGAAAGTCTTGGGGATGTGCCTGTCACGTCCAGCCTCCATTATGGTGGCTGGTGGGGATTAAAAAGGCAGGGCAAGGCATAGCGGATTTGCTTGCCTGAGGCAAGTCATTGAGCAATTTGCAGAAAATGCCGTCCGCAAATGTCTGACGCTCAAACCACTGAAATGCGTGGTTTTCTACGGCTTTCAAAACTGTCAGACACTGTCCGACCCATTATTTTGAGATTTATAGTTTATTTTCAATGACTTCTTGCACCAGCCGGTGCGTTCGGTGTGCTTAAATCCTTGGGCTTGAATCTGGTGCCTTGGGACGCTTTGATCGGTGATGTCATGGGAGGGTCAGCCGTTCCGGCGGGGGACTGGACCGCCCATCGGGCGGCCAGAAATGCGGCGTGGAGAAGGCGATCTTCGAGCCCTGGGGGCGGGCCTGAAACTGGCCTGCAAGTGGGCGGAGCAGGACCAATGTTCGGAAAATCCCACGCGGCCCTGGCCGCGTCGAGCCGGCAGGGGATCGTGACCCGAACGGGCGGCGACGGGGCATCGCCCCGGCGCCGTGAGCTCGGGGAGGCGACAGCCCTGCCAAGGGGTGTCTGCGGCCCGGCGAATAGAGCCCCGGTCGGCGGTGAGGAACGATCCGCCGAGCCGCCAAACTTGTCGCAGAGCGCCAAGGGCCGATGCCCATCCACGGTCCTGTTCATCATCATCCAGCCCCTCCGCCGCTGCCCCTGGCAGCGGCCCGGAGATGAGGGTTCGATGCCCTCATCTCCGGCATGACCTCACCCAGAAAGATGCCCCCCGATGACCGCTCATCCCGGGCCACGCAACCAAGGCCGGCATGGCTTCCTTTGCTCGTTCAGGTTGGATATAGAGAGGCTTGTCCGGAGCCCTATCTCATGGACAAGGAATACCCCATGGCAAAGACTGTGGAACAGGAACGCGCGGCGATTGAAGCCGAGCAAACAAGGCTCCAGGAGCGGTTGAAAGCGCTGGAGGAAAAAGAGCGGCAGATGGCGATCGCCGCCGTTGAAAAATCGGGATTGCTAAAGGCTGAGCCAAAGAAGCTGACGACCATTCTCAGCCGGATCAAGACGCTGGGCATCGATGAGGTTCAAAAGCGCCTGGCAGCGTGAAACCGATCGGCGCGGTCGCAGGCAGCACATGGACAGGCCGGGCTCGATGCCCGGTCTGTCCACATCTCGAAACATAAAATTGGGGGGAGAGCCATGAGGCCCTCCCCTGTCTTCAATATTCGTCTGTCATGGCGCTGGGCACTGTATGGACCACCCGGTCGATGATCGTCATCGGCAGGGCGTCATAATCCCCTTCGTCGATGGTGATGTAGGCGCCTTCTTCCTCTATAACGTGCTGGTCGAAGAAGCTGTGGAGCGCGCGGCGCTGCGCATTGGCAACAGCGGCGGTGAAGGCGGCGTGATCGGCAAGCGCATAGGTCGATGTGATCTGCATGGCGTCCTCCTGTCGTCTTGAATGACAGGGCATGGGCGTCGTGCGGGTCGGGGTCGGGTCAAGGACGCGGGGCACAGCCCCGCGCCGCGCAGCGGGGAGTGGGGGTGCCGATTTTGTCGGGGGTGGAGCGCAGCGAAGCGGAGCGTAGGCCGCGGCAAAATTGGGGGCACCGCTCATCCTTGCACGCGGCGCCGGCCCGCACGACATAATAGGAAGTCTGTGAGAGATTTTCCTTTCCTGTGGAAGCTCCGGCAAGGCGTAGCGCCGCGCGGTCCAAAGGGACCGTGCGACACGCGAGCGAGCAGGAAATAGGTCCGCGTTGAAGAAGGAATTGGACCGAGCGCGAAGCCCGGTCCCCGCTGCCGTCAGGGGTGACGTCCGCAGTGGCAATATTGTTCGTCGATGCCGGTGAGGGAGCATAGATCGGCACCAAAGTCGGCGTAACGCTCTTCTTCGTCCTCGACGTAACCGTGGTCATTCGCAATCACGACGGCATAGCGCTGGAGGTTCGGATCAAGCCGGTCGATGTAGCGCGCACATTGCTCACTGAACTGGCGGGCGTAGAGTTCAAAGGTAGCGCCTGCGGTGGCCCGCATCTCCGCCTCGGCGAGGCGCTCGGCGTCCGCTCGGAACTTCTCCAAAGCGATAAATTGCGGTGTGTCCTCGAAGCGCGAATCCGTGGACAGTAGGATGTGTTGGCGTTGTATGACCACGCGGTATGCCGGGCTGTCGACGGCGAGCGCTCGTAAGATTGTATAGCCGTTCGAGCGGGCGACCTGGTGTGCGATACGGCCGCTTAAGCGGTAGAGCCGGTCATATTCGGCCCTGAAGAAATCCCGTTCGATGCAAGTTCTGGCGACGCCGATTGAGCGTGCACAGGTCTGGGATAGGGCGAGATATTTTTCGAGGAGACGAATAAGGCGGAAGCCGGTAGCTTGCGCCGGCCAGTAGCCCGGTTCGTGTGAAGCGACGATGCGAACGCTTTGGGATTTTGTATTGGTCATGTGAGCCTCCATTACGTAGGTGCTCCCCATCTCCATCGGATGAGGATGAAGGCATCTGGGACGCGGTGTTGAGGCGGTCAGGGACGACGAAGTCGCCGCGAAGCGGGCAGCGGGGGAGCCGATTTTGTTGCTGCAGAGCGCAGCGAGGCGGCGGCAAAATTGGGGGGACCGCTGATCCTTGACGACCGATCGACACCCAGCGTCATGCTTTGGCGATGAAGTCTCGTCTGATGCCGAGATGTGAGAGCCTGCTGCTTTGCCCCCGAACACCCTGCGGGGTTCGGGGTTAACAGCAAAGCACCGCATAATGGAAGTCTGTGAGAGATCCTCTTTAGCTGTGGAAGCGCCGGCAAGGCGGTTCGGCGCGGGGTTCGCAGGGACCGTGCAACATGCGCGCGAGCCGGTCTGACGATGACGGTCGCATTAGCCACAACCCGGTATCTGCGCCCCCGCTAGTGCCTTCCGTAGCTATAGCGATAGCGGTGACAAATCACAGATCGACATGGTGATCTGCGTTCGCGCTCGAGCGGGGATTCATAGCCAACATGCGCGGCTGCTCGACTATGCTCGGTCGCCCTATTCTGGCCAGCGTTCGTCCTGCCAGTCGCGCGAGGCGTGAATGACATGAAGGATTGAGACCACGGTCTGATCATTGGTCAGGGCATAGGCGATAATATATCGATAGCCGGTCACGCTTTTCTCGTAGGTGCCGGCAACGCGGCCTGGATGACCGGTTGCGAAATCACCGAGCGCAGCGCCTGTTTCACGGATACGCCGCGCGACCTTGGCGGCAGCGTCGGGATCATCGGCGGCAATATGGGCGATCTGCCGCCGAAAGTCTTCCAGCGCGGCAAGCGACCATTGGACACGCCTCACTGCTTAGGCGACCGCATACCCTCGATCATGGCATCGAGCTGGTCCATGGCTTCGTCGTGCGGAATGGTTCGCCCGTTTTCGACGTCAGCCAGGCCGCGCTGAATGCCCTCGATGATCTGGAGTTCGCGTTCGACATAAGCGGTCAGGGCTTCTGCCGCCAGAAAGGACCGGCTCCGTCGCATTCCACTGGCAAGACGGTCAAGTTTTGCGCGGGTTTCTTCGCTTACGCGGATCGTCATCGTCGTGGTTGCAGTCATGCGGTTTTCTCCGTTGTACACAAGCTAGCACAAACGCATCACTTTGTCATCTCTTGGGCGATTATGCCCATTCCAGGCGCGCCGTTTCATCCATGTCGGCAAGGACAAGGAGGTGCGTCAGGCGTTCGGCATTGGCGGCGACACCCGTCTCCAGGCAGCGCCGACGCACCGCCGGATGGGCGAGCCGCTCCCTGATCGGTTCGATGCCAATTTCACCAACATCATCGGGCGAAAGGCCAAGGCTTGCGAGCAGCGCGTGGGCATCGGTGGAAGCCAGATCGAGTTCCAGCCCGGCGTCGGAGGTCAGGGACACGCGCACCCGAATGTCGCGCGAATGGAGGCCGGGATAGATGGTCACGCGGCGCTGCCGAAATTGGGCCTCTTCCATCACCGCGACCACATCGGGATCATGGTCGAACAGAGTGCAGATGGTGGCGAGCGCGATGGGGCAGATGCACGCATCGAACTGGTAGGAGAGGAAATTATGCTGCCCGTTTTCCGGGTCGAGCAGCACGGTTCCGAGACGATCGCCTTGCTCTCGAAGCAACTGTCGAAAGGCCGCGAGCTGCCGCGCGGAGATCGTGGCGTGCCGAAAGGCGCCGTCATCGGAATTGGTAGCGATGCGGAATCTGATGGACATCTTGTCCTCCCTTGTTGGTCCGCTTTGCCGCGCCCCCTTTTCTCTTTGCTCTGGGAAAGCCGTTCATGGTGCCCACCAGAAGCAAAACCGTCGGACGGGGTGCCGCCTCGAAGCGGCGTCGAAGGGGTTCGATGCCCCTGAGCGCCGCATGATCAAGCAAGGAGAGGGACAAGAGGCCCCGGCCTTGGCCGGAGCCTCTCGGAACCGAGGCGTCAGCGCCCCTGGCGAACCCGAGCGGCCATGCGCTGCGGCGTCGGGCGGACGGTCTGATGGGCGAGCTTCACGACATGCAAAGGGACACCTGCCTGCCGCAGCTTCTGTGCGAGGTTCATCTGGATGCCGCTGCCTTCGCAGACCACGGCTTCAACCGGCTTGAGGGCCAACAGGCGATCGTTGCGCACGAACGCGGCCTTGGCGCCCAACCTTCGATCCAGTCGGAACATGATGACCTTCACGCCTCGCGCTGCCGCCCATGCCTGAGCGATGGCGTCGCAGCCTTTCGCCTGCGCGGTTGTTGCGAGCACCATCTCCGGAATTCGGGCTTTGATAGAGTCCAGACCCTTCCAGAGCAGGTCATGATCTTCCCACTGCTGGCCGCCCGAGAAGGCGACGATGGGGCCTTCGGGACTGAACTGCTCGCGGCGTTCCCGGCCACGCGCTGCAAGGAAGTCGCGGGCTTCGATCATCGATGCGGTGACGCCCTTCGAAACCCGGCTGCCACGCGTCGGCGCGTAGGGGCGTCCGGTCTCCACACGGTAGACCTCTGCCGCATGGTCGCGCATGCATTCCATGGCGTCGCGGCACCCTTGAAGGGTCTGGCAGAGCATCTGCGCTTCTTCGATCTGGGAAGCGTAGATTTCGCTGGGATCGAAGCTGCGCGCGAGGTCGCCGAGTTCCTTGGCGGCATCGTCTTCGCGGTCGTTGATGCGCTTCGCCACGACATGGAAGCTGTTGACGAAGCCCCAGGCGAGGTCGCCCGCGAAGGGTTCGAGACGGGTATCGCGGAACACGTCGAACAACGTCGCCATCACCATCTCGACTGCCGCGCGGGCTTGGTCAGGATCTGGCATTTCGAGCTGCTCGCTCTCGTCGACCGGCGAGAGCTTCGCGCGCTCGTCATGCTCGAGAAAGGCGTCGGCGTAGAGCGAACTGCGTTCGTCCGTACCCGTTTCGGTGGCGATGTGGCTGGCGAGATCGGCGAAGTTCGAGAAACTGTTGGTCATTTGAGCCTCCAAGGATTGGATGTCTCATCCGTTCGATGAGGCTTGCCTCAGGGCATGCGGTGGTCAGGGAGGTCAGGCACGGCGACCGGCTTGCCGTCGCCGCCGCCACGCGGGGAGCGGGGGAGCCGATTTTCTGACGGAGCCGCGCCAGCGGCATCGGGCTGAAAATTGGGGGGACCGCTCATGCTTGACGGACCGCCAACCCCGCATGCCACACTAGGCAGACACAAGAGAGGAATAGGGGTGTATAACCTCACCCTGCGTCACCATCCCGCAAGGGGATCGTGACCCGGATGGGCGGAGACGCGCTCGCGCGGCTCCGTGAGGTTAGCCGGGGTCGGCCACAGGCCGGCGGCGGCTTAGCGAATAGAGCCCCGGTCCCGTCCGGCGCGCTGCGCGGGGCGGGATGCGCCGAACGCGCAGACGGCTATTTCTGCGTCGGAACATCGTTGGAACTTTTCAGCGTCGATCATAGACTGAGGTGATGCAGGGGGAATCGAAAGCCTATCCAGGCGAAGTCGCGACACCGAACGATATCAGGCAGCTCGCCGACGAGTATCGCGGCGTGGCACATGATCTGATGGGCCGAGGCAAGCGCGGCAATCCTTCGAGCTGGGCGCCCGCGCGGATGACGGCAATCCAGGCAATCGAGCTTTACCTCAACGCGTTGCTGCTGGCGCGCGGCGTGAAGCCAGCCGAGATCAGAGGCTACCAGCATGACCTGCGCAAGCGCACAGCGAACCCCGCGGTATCCGCCCTGCGGCTGCGCCAACGCACGCTCGACCATCTCGGCAAACTAAGCGAAGGCCGAGAATATCTCTCGATCCGCTATGGCCCCGAACTGAGCGGCGACTTGTCCCAGCTCAATCGCCTGATGGCGACGCTCGACGAGGTCGCCATCAAGGTCGCAGGCGCGCTCGACAAGGCGAACGCTGCGCCGGCAACGGCCGCTCCACCGGCGAGGCCGGGACCGTCAACGGTCCCGGCCCGCGGGGCGGCGCCTGTCGTCACATCGGCCTGATCCAGTCGATGGCTTCGCGTCCCGATGCTGTCGCTGGCGGGGTCAGGCGCGTGGCTAAACGCTGCTATGCTTCCCGCGCGGCCGCGGCGCGTTCCGCCCGTTCATAGGCGCGCTTGAGATTGTAAGGATGATTGCCGGCGCGAACGCTCAGTTTGTGTTCGCCTATGGTGAGGTCAAGGCCAATGCCGAGGCGATTGCACAGCTTGGCGGCTTCGTCACAGACGTTTTCGATAACGACCGGACCTTCGACGTGGGCGGACAGGATGATCATGGCATGATCCTCAACACGGGCAATGCAGGAACGGCGAGCCCAGGGGTGGACTCGCCGGGAGGCGTGTGACGGGTCAGTGGACCGACCCGTCGTAGGAGAGGAGGAGATCGGGGCAGACGAGCTGATGTTCGGCGGCCACCAGCGACCAGGCGGCGGCGAGCTCGTCATGATATTCACAATCAACGATCGCATCGGCGCTGGCTTCGCCGAACTGGGCTTCCTCGAACGACCGGATATGGGCGGCGTCCGCAGCCTCGGTGATCGCGCCGGCGAGATGCGCGGCGATTTCATGACGGTTGAGCTGGTCGGCAGCCCGGCGGATGCGGGCGACCAGATGGGGGTTGAGGATTTCGATCCGGTGGGCGACCCCGGCGATCTCTTCAAAGCTGGCAAGCTGAAACATCTATCGTCTCCGTGAAGATGAGGGGGCGGCCCGAGGGCCGCCCGTCCGGGGCCAGAAGAACTCGATTTCCTCAGCGACGATGTCGGTGTTGTAGAAGGTACGGCCGTCCCGCTCGTTGCGGCTGTAGCGGATTTCGCCGACGACCATGAGCTTGTCGCCCTTCTTCTTGTGGTTGGCGACCGACTTGCCTAGGCCGTTGAACGCTTTGACGGTGTGGAATTCGTCGTAGGTTTCGGTGTAGCCGTTGTCGCCTTTTTGGACCTGGCCGTCCTTGATGACGGGCTTGCTGGTGACGAGGGAGAAGCTTACGCCGCCCTTGCTGTCGGTGCCGAAGCGGCTGATGTCCGAGGTGATCCGGCCTGAGAGAAAAACCTTGTTCATGATGCTGTCCTTCCTTTGCGCCAGCGGGCCGATCCCGCTGGGATGAAAAGACGACGAAGCCCGGGCATGAGGGGCTGGCGCACCGAAGCGTCAGCGCAGGGGAACCTGCGATCTTCCGGGTGGTGCGGGCAGAGGCCGTCAGGCCTCAACACGGCCGGAAGATCGCGGGTTGCGCCGGCCCCGCACGGGCGTAGTGTTCATCCCTTCAAGCGGGTGGCCGGATGGCCCATCGGGACAGGACTGACGGGAACGAGAGGTATGAGGAAGACGGCCGGATTTTGGACGGCCGCGACCAGGCGCCGATGCGGTTAGTCGCTGCCTCTTCGTTGCACAACCCGCGCAAGGCGCGCGTGGCAAGGCGGGAACAGGCTGGCCGGGTGCCGCGATGTTCTACCAAGGCGGGCGGTCTCCGGTATTGCAGCAAGGCGCGCGGAAGGCGCACGCGGCGTGACCGTCGGCCGCGAAAGCCCTCGCGGCCTCGGTGGTCCAAAATGAGCAGTGCAGATCACAGGCTGTAGACGCCCAGCACGGCGACGCATCGGCTCGCTGCGATCAATGTGGGTCTGTGATCCAGTTCTCCACTTTGAGCGCGCGTACGCGCGAGAACTCGCCCATGTTGGCTGTCACGAGCGTTGCGTCCAAAGCATAGGCGTGCGCGGCGATGAAGAGATCGTTGGGTCCAATGGGCTTCCCGGCAGCTTCGAGCTCAGCGCGAATTCCGCCATATTCTGTATCGGCCGGCACATCGAGGGCGAGAATTTGGACGCTGTCGAGAATGGCGTCGATTTGCGCGAGCAGCCTCGGCGACCCCTTTTTGGCGCAACCGTAGCGCAGTTCCGCCGCGGTAACGATGCTGACGCAAATGGCATCCGGCCCAACCTCGGCAATGCGCTTTGCGACACCGCCGTGAGGATTGCGAGCCAGTTCGGAGATGATATTGGTGTCGAGCATATAGAGGCTGCTCACAGGTCGATCGCCTTGGCCGGCAACAGCGTGTCGTCGATATCGGGGAATTGATCGTCAGGTCCCAGCGGTTCGAGACTGGCGAGAACCTCCAGGATATTCTTCCGGCGGATCGGCTCGATGATAAGGCGGGCGCCGTCGCGATAAATCATGACACTTGTCCCGGGGAGTTCGAAATCCGCAGGAATACGCACAGCCTGGCTCTTGTTGTTGCGAAACAGCTTTGCCTCACGTGCGGGCGTGGGATCGGAACGTCGGGGATCCATGAAGCCTCCTTTGCATATACATCAACATATACATAAATGATAAGCCGTTCAAGGCCGACGCTGACCATCGGCGCAGTCGGGGCGCCGACATTCTGAGTCCAACCTGGGCGAGGTAGGGAAGACAATCGGTCCGCGCGCCAAGCGCGGGGGGCGTTAGATCGTCTTGCGGCGCCGGGTCCGGCCGACATGGTCGGCTGATGCCTCGATATCGATGGCGAGCTGGGTCAAGGTGCGATGGGCGCCGAGGCGCTGCAGCCCGTCCATACGCGGGTCGCGATGGAGGTTGGCGATGCGTAAGCGGATGAGCGATGCAGCCACCCGCAATGTGTGGGGATCAAGCTCGGCCATGAGTCGCGTAATAGCAGAAATGCTGCTCTACCGGGAGCCAGGCGTGCTAATCGCCGTCAAATTGCCGCCAGCGCTGGACGAGCTCGACCATGTCGGTTTTTCGCCCGAAGGCATCTGGATAGATCGCGCCTTCGTGTTGGCCGAGAAAGCCGATGATCGTCGTCATATGGGTCGCGATCGTGGCATCGACACCAAAAAGGTCGGCGATGGGAAAATGTCCACAATCATCGCCGTTCCACCAGGCCAGGAGGAAATTGGCGACCCGGCGGGACTGCCCGGTGTCACACCGGGCAATCTCGATCAACCGATCAAGGGCCGCGGTCGCGGCTCGTTTGCCAAAGGGACCTTCTTCCATCGACCTTACACTCCATCATATTGCCAGGAGGATCATGCCTTAGCCGTCCTTTGCAAGGAAGAATCGAGGCCGGGCGAGCGGGCGGGATTGCCGCGAAGGATCCAGGGCAGCGGCTGTATGAGCCGGACCCAATCGGCGAACGAGGGAATGCGGCCCAGATCTTCAACCACATGTTGTTCGCCGATAAGGCGCACCGGCACCTCGGGCTGGTCACTGTTCGTGATGGTGACCCCGAATACCGTCTCGGCCTTTATATGCCCTCCCCTCGTCGGCCGGGGGCCGCGCGGAAACGAGAAAAGGCCCCCGCCCCTATGCGGAGCGAGGGCCCTATTGAGGGTGCGAAGGATGATCTGCCCCCCGCTGAGCGGCCCAGAGACTATGATAGTCTGGACCACGAAAGGGACGATGAATGCCGAGCAAGAAGCACAAGCCGGAAGAGATTATCGGCAAGCTGCGTGAAGTTGAGAT
>NZ_LXYF01000067.1:0-27788 GCF_002894065.1 Sphingobium sp. SA916 | reverse complement strand
AACCAGTCTGCGCCGATGGTACTGTGGCTCAAGCCCCGGAAGAGTAGGGCGTCGCCAGGCATTATAGCTCGCGCTTCACATTAACCCATTCGCAATCTCCTGCGCCCAGGCGCAATGCCCCCCAAGCGCACCCCCTCAGGTCGCGCTGGCAACCGACAAACCACCAGACCAAATCATACCTCAAACCCACCCTCCAACCCTGGGTAGATTTCCTGGAAGGAACCGGTTGAGAATCAATGGCCGTCAGAGCTGTTGCGGGATAGCAAGAACACCACATAGCCTTTGAATTGCGGATGACGCGATAGCATAGGCGGTGCCCGCCAATGCGACCCTGGTAGGTTTGGACCACAACCTCATCGATCAGGCCGGCGAGTCTTGCTAGGGCCCGCGGGTCGCCATGGGCGCTCCAGTCCATCAGGCCGGTGATCGACAGCCGCCAATGGCGGGGCAGGCGTTGCCGCAAATCACGCAGAAAATTGCCATAGCCGCCGATCCCGCGCGTAGCGGCATCGAAATCGACCTGGAGTCCGACAACCTCATTGCCTGCCTCGCGCCAGCGATGCAGATCGTCGAAGATCGTCTCGTAAACAGCATCATTCCAATCCAGCCGATCTGCCCTGACGACCAGCCAGATCTTCTTGCTCGGCAACCGGGGCATCCCCATGCGCAGCTTTTCCAGCCGGACGGGTCCCCTACGCCGAACCTCTCCGTCAAGAAGGTAGAGGATCTTCGCCCGGACATTCTTTGCCGGACGCACGCCAGGCCAGAGATAGAATGCCTCATGACCAGCCGGATCGACACGCTCCGCCTCCGTTTCGCGCCGACAGCCGGTCAACGCCAGCAGCGCCAGCAGCGCCATCGACCATCCGCTTGCACGCATGTTCACCAATAATAACGCAGGGACTTTGCCCATCGGCTGTCGGGATAGCGCTGCTTCAACTCGGTGAACCACGCCTTGCGATCGGCTTGAGGTGCCTGCGCCGCCTCCAATTCCTCATAGCTGCGATAGGGCCCGGTACAACCGTTAAAGCCAGACGGCGCATAGCACATCACGGCACGATACAGAGCATAGGCCCGGTCTTCAGCCGCCGCTCCCTTGTCCGCGATGATCGCGGCATAAATGTCCGCGCGAGACAGCGGGCGGCCGGAAAAGCCGTCCGGCCCATTGCCGAGGCTGAACCTGTCGCCACCTGCCTTGAACAGGCTGAAGCCATCGAAACCGTTCAGCCGATAGAAATCGCCCAGACACAACCGCGCCTTTGCATTGGCGGGAGCGTGCGCGAGAGTCGCGGCGGTTTGCGCTATGCTGGGGCAAGGAAAGCCGTCCGACCATCTGCCCTTTCGGAACAGCCCCACCGGAATCATGTCCTGCTGGGAGAAGTCCCATAGCCCGCCCTCGCTTCCCGCGCTGGCGGGCACCAGCGCAAGATCGCCGGTGAAATCGCCAAAGGCTCCTCTCGTCAAATCCTTGTAGAGCAAGGTGAAGCGCGCCACGTCCCGCTCGCGCACTGGACGCGTGCGATCATTCGCCGCCGCACGCAGGATGGATGGGCTTGCCAGGGTTTGCAGCAAAATCGTCCGGGTCATGCTGTCCGTGACAGGCGATCCGGGCGCGAAGACCTGCTCCAGCCGTCCATCGCGCTGCCAGCGGAGAGCAAGCCCCATTTCCACCAACGGCCGCTCATAAAGCGGGTTCGCCCCACGCAGCAGATCGCGCCAGAATCCCGCCTCGTTGGGATCGCGCGTTCGACCAAGGGCCATGCCGCGCAGCATCTGCCGGCTGAAAGCAAGCGGCGTGAAGCGGCTGCTGCGCGCCGCATCGGGCAGCAGCGCCAGGATCGCCTTCGGATCGTCCCCGGCATAATAGAGCCTGCTGGCCTGGAGCAGCCCGTAAAGATCGGCATGGGCGGTGAACTGGCTCTTCTGCGCCGCCAGCTCGGCGGCAGACAGGACGGCCGGATCGGCGCCCTGCCGCCGCATCCGCTTGAGATCGGCTACGGCCAGCAGCAGCGGCGTTCCGTTCTGGCTGCCGATGATCCGGCTCGCATCCTGACGTTCCAGCAGCTTGATGTCGATCTCCTCTGCAAGATCGGCTGCTGCCTCATCGTCGCCGGGCACCGTGGCCAGCAGCTTTTCATAGCTGCGGGCAAGCGCCGCCATGTCCCCGCTCAACCACGCCACGCGGCGCATCAGCCCTTCGGCCGATGCGGCATAGCGGCCCCTGGGATAGGCCTTGAGATAAGCGGAGATGGCGTTGCCCGCCTCCGCGACCGCGGCGCGATCGACCTTTTCGGGGCCAGCGAAATCGCCATATTCATCGACCGCCTGGGCCACCGCCGCGCGCAGGCCGATACGGATCGGCATATATTTCGCTGTTTCCGCGACCCATTGGCTGCGGGCGCGGGTCAATGGAACGAAGCTGTCTCGCGCAACCTGCCAGTCGCCCTTGTGGAAGGCCTCTGCCGCTTTCAGATAGGATAGATATTCGCGGCCCGGCCTGCTGGAGATCGCGGCATTTCCCCAATCGGCCGTGCCGCAACCGGTCTGTGCGCGCAGCCGCGCCAGTTCGGTGCGTTCCGCCTCCGGCAGGCCGGTCTCGACGGCAAGCGCGGCATTGAAGGCTGCCGTGGCTTCAGCGGAAGCCGCGCAGTCGGTCGCATGGCCGTTCGCCGCAGCGCCATCGCCCTGGCTGTCCCTTGCGGCTTCCGGCCAGAAGGCGGCGCGCAGGCCGGGCCATGTCATGAAGGTTCCACCGAATTGCGGATTGTTCATATCGGTCGCCGCGCCTTTGCGAGGGCCGTCCACGGGCCTCAGGCTTCGCATGAGCAGCAGGATGTTGATCCGCGTATCGTTGCCCGGGCTGATCGCCGCGCGTCCGCCGCAATCATAATCGGGGGAAGCCAATTGCCAGCCGGGCGAGCAGGAAGAGTCGGCGCAGGCCCAGAGAGTCCCGCCCAGGCCGATTGCCGATAGCGCCAGCGTCACCAGCGCGGCGGCGACGGGATGTTTGCGGTGAAACGCCATATGTCGGGCCATGGGGCGGTCCTGCCGATCATCTTCTTTCATCATCCGGCGCGAAGGTGAACAAAAGATCGCTTCCACGCAATGACGAAGACAGGAGACGCCGGCCTTACATTCCCCCGGCCGCTGCCGAACGACGCCGCCGCCTGGCGAAAAACAGCGCACCGGCCCCGAGGATGAAAAGCAGCCATGCCGGACCTTCGGGAACCGGCGTTCCTCCCGAACTGCCGCCGGGCGGCGTCACCGGCGGATTATACCCGCCATTATAGGTGCCCAGATGCATTTCCCCGTCCTGATCGAGGCTGCCGAACACAGCCGATCCCTGAATGTAATTGCTGCTATGGGCGGCCGCCCACGGCGCCAGGACGGAGCCGCCCCAACTGGTCGTCAGGTCCAGATTCTGCGCATCGCCAAAGTTCCAGATGACATGTTCGCCCAGTCCCGCGGTGCCGCCCAGGAAATTGTCGTTCAGGTTGATCGACGCTCCGCTTACATTGACGATGGCCGTATCCGCGCCATTCAGATGGAAGGCGATTTCCCCGATGGAATTGAGGTCGGCCGCCGTGATCGAAAAGACCGCCAGACCGTCCGCATCGGGGGCCGCGTTGAAGGTCGCCCGATTGCCGCTGATGTCCATCTGGCTGTTCGGGGAAAGGCCCGACAGGGTCGCGGACAATTGTTTCATGCTGCCGGCCAGGGTCGCTCCCTGGGCGGTCAGGTTGCCGATGAAGGCGGGGTCCGAACCGGCCAGTCCGGACTGCACCACATTCTGGTTGACGTTGGTGTTGTTGATCGTCCCGCCGACCTTCACCGTCTGGCTGGGGCCATTGAGGTTGAACCCGCTATCGACATTGCCGCCGATGACGGCGCCCGATCCGTTGTTCAGGTTCTTGACGCCGCCCGTGACGTTGCCGACCACGGTCAGGCCGGGCTGACCGGTGGGGGAGGCGGTCGGCGTGCCGATCTGATAATTGGACGACGTGCCGGTCAGGTCGCCGCCCACGAAGGTTCTGCCTTCCACTTCGGAAGAGGAATCGAGGTTGCCAAGGACGATCAGATTCCATTCGCGCAGCGCGTCCGTGCCCGCGACGGGAGAAGCGAGGCCGGGCGAGGCTGCAAGGGCGGCAACACTGGCGGCGAAGAGAATGCTGAGCTTTTTCATGCGCCGACCCTATGCGACCGATCGCCCGACGCTAAGGGTTAAAGATGGTTAACATAGGGTTGTGCCGGATCGGGACATGCATGGCTACGACCTGCCTCGGGCCCCGGATCAAGGCCCCCAGGCCTGGCGATAAAGCGCCTGGATTTCGTCCGCGTCCGGCACGATGGGGTTGTTGCCGGGCGATCCGGAAGCGAGCGCCTGCTCCGCCATCAGCGGCAGCAGCGCGTCCCATTTGTCGGCGTCTATGCCGTAGGCGGCGGGCGTGGGGACACGGAGTTCCTCGTTGATGCGGGTCAGATCCTCGATCAGCTTGCCAACGGCGCCCTGGTCGCCCTCCTCCGCCGCGGCGACGCCCATGGCCCGCGCGCAATCGGCATAGCGCCGAAGGGCGCCCGGCGCCGAAAAGGCGGTGACAGCCGGCAGCAGCATCGCATTGGAAAGGCCGTGCGGCACGTGGAAATGCGCCCCGATCGGCCGGCTCATGCCATGAATCAGCGCGACGCTGGCGTTGGAGAAGGCGATGCCGGCCTGGGTCGAACCGAACATCATCGCCTCGCGTGCGGGGCGGTCTTCCGGGTCCGCCCATACGCGTCGCAGATGCGGCGCGATGGCGCGCATGGCCGATAGCGCGAAGCTGTCCGAAAAGGGGTTGGCCCGGCGCGACACATAGGCTTCGATGGCATGGGTCAGCGCGTCGATCCCGGTGTCGGCGGTCAGGCGCGGCGGCATCGTCAGCGTCAGTTCGAAATCGACCAGGGCGGCTGTCGGCAGATAGGCGAGGCCGGCCAGCAGCATCTTTTCGTCCGTCGTCTCATCCGTGACGATGGTGAAGCGCGTCGCTTCCGATCCGGTGCCGGCCGTCGTGGGTATCGCAATGACGGGAAGGCCGGGCGCGTCCTGGACATGGGGCACCTTATAGTCGCGGCAGACGCCGCCATGGACGGCGAGCACCGCGATCGCCTTCGCGCTATCGATCGGGCTTCCGCCGCCGAAGCCGACGACGCAGTCATGATCGCCCTCCTCCAGAAAGGCGCGGGCCTCCTCGATGGAGGCGGCGGTCGGTTCCGGCAGGGTGTCGGCAAATATGCGGGCGGCCATTCCCGCCTTGTGCAGTTCGTCCATCAGGGCATCGGCTCGCCCGCCGTCCTTCAGGAAGCGGTCGGTGACGATCAGCGGCCGCGACAGCCCCAATGTCGCCAATAGCGGGGCGAGTTCGCCGGACACGCCGCCGCCGACGCGAAGGATGCGCGGAAGCGCCGCCTGAAAGCCCATCATCTGTTCTCCGCCGTCGGTTCGATGGAAATCTGGACGATTTCGATGGGGCGGACAAGGCTCCATGTCGGGGCCGGAATCCGGTGCTATGGCGCGGTCGGCGCTTCTGCCCCGCCGCTGTCCGCAAGCCATTCGCGGAAGCGCCGCATCGCGTCGCTTTCAGGACGCGAGATGAGGCGCGTGAGCCAATAACGGCCCGCGTCGATCATGATCGGGAAGGGCTGGACGAGCAGTTCCGAGGCGAGTTCGCGCATGAACATGACGGGCGGCGCCAGCGCGACGCCCAGGCCGGCCATGGCGGCGGAGACCATCAGCGCCGAACTGTCGAAAACGGGCCCGCGCAGAAGCGGGGCGGCAACGCCCGCGGCCCCGAACCAGAGCGCCCATTCGTCCGGCCGGTAGGAACGCAACAACCGTTCATGGAGGAGGTCTGCAGGTGCGCTGAACCGCGCGGCCATGGCCGGCGCGCAAAGCGGCGTCAGCGGTGCTTCTAACATGGGTTCGGCATGGGTGCCATGCCATGCGCCGTCGCCGAAGCGAATGGCGAAATCCAGCGCTTCTCCCGCCAGGTCCACGCGATTGTTGTTGGTCGAAACGCGCAGGTCGATGGCGGGGTGGGCGCGGGCAAAGGCGTCCAGTCGGGGCAACAGCCAGCCGGTCGCGAACGTGCCGACGACGCCGACCTTCAACATCTCGCGAAAGCGGCCGCCGGCATATTGGTCGAGCGTCGCGCCCACGCGGTCGAACGCCTCCGCCAGCACGGGCACGAGCGCATGCCCCTCGTCCGTGAGCGCCAGCCCACGCGGCAGGCGGTGAAAGAGGCGGACGCCAAGGCGGCGCTCAAGCTGCGCGACATGATGGCTGACCGCCCCCTGGCTGACGCAAAGCTCAATCGCCGCGCGGGTGAAATTAAGGTGGCGCGCCGCCGCTTCGAAGGCGCGCAGGGCGTTCAGGGGAAGTTGGGCGCGATCCATGGCCCGTCATCAATTATTCTCATGGCTTTGTCGAGAAATCATGCTTTGTGCGCGAAAGCGTCCATCGGCATCCCGGCAGGGAAGGGAGATGAAGATGATCGCATCGATGGCCATGGCCGCATCGCTGGCGGTGAGTTCCGCGTCAGCGGCTGTCAGGACGGAACCGCATGGGCCCTTGCCTGCGGACGACCCCTTGACCCGCCCGATGGCGGTGGAAAGAGCCCGGGAGTGGCTTGCGCCTCTGCCGCCGGAGAAGATTTTCGGCAGCAGCTATCTGGTGGGTTTCGGCGGCCTGAGCGTCGTTCTGATCGACACGGGGGCGGGTCTTGTCCTGATCGACGGTGCGCTCCCGCAGGCGGCGCCGATGATCCTGAGGCATGTCCGCAAGCTGGGGTTCGATCCCAAAGACATCAAATTTATTCTGAGTACCGAGCCGCATTATGATCATGCCGGCGGGTTTGCGGCGCTGGCGCGCGCCACTGGCGCCACGGTGGTGGCCAGCCGGCGCGGCGCCGAGGGCCTGCGGGCCGGCGCACTTGCAAAGGACGATCCGCAATTCGATTATGGCGGCACCTGGCCGGCGGTGTCGCGGCTGCGCATCATGGATGACGGAGAAGTCCTGAGGCTGGGCCGCATATCCATCAAGGCGCATGCGACGCCCGGCCATACGATGGGCAGCATGACGTGGAGCTGGAACGCCTGTGAGGGCAGGGCGTGCAAGGAGATCGTCTTCGCGTCCAGCCTCAACCCGGTGTCGGCCGACAATTACCGCTTTACCGCGCCTTCCAGCGCCGCGATCGTCAGAGGTTTTGCTGTCAGCTACAGGCGCATGGGCATGTTGAAGTGCGACATATTGATTGCCGCGCATCCGGACAATGCCGGTCCTGGGCGGTATGACGGCTCGCCCGGCGCCTGCCGCCGCTATGCCGGGCGGTCACGCCGACTGCTGGCGAGGCGGCTCGCGCGGGAGCGGGAGGAGGCGGTGAAATAGGGGCGTCCTGCCCTTTCGATCCCATCGATGAAAGGCGGGATCGACGGAGAAGGCGTCATGATCCGCGCAGGCGGCGTGCGAGAAAGTTGAGGCACGAGCGGACCTTGGGTGAATTCAACTGCCCCGGCAGATAGAGCGCCGCGATGGTCGAGGGCGGCAGCGACAGGTCGGGCAGCACCGGCTCCAGCCGGCCGTTCTCCAGATCCTCCTGCACTTCCCACAGCGACTTGATGCCGATGCCCGACCCCTCCAGCGCCCAGGCGCGCGCCAGTTCGGCATCATTGGTGTTCAGCGTCAGCCGCCATCCTGCCGCGCCACCCATGATCCTTCGCCACAACTCGCCCTGCGACGCGCCCACGACGATCTTGTTGTGTCCCGCGAGATCGGCTGTCCGCGACGGGCGCCCACGCCGGTCGAGATAGGCGGGGGCGGCGCAGAGCAGCCGGGGATTGTCCGCCAGCCGCTTCATCATCAGTGCGCTGTCGGCTGGCGGATCGAAGCAGATGGCGATGTCGTGCCCGCTGCCGATCATGCTGGTCGCTGGCTGATCGGACGTTTCCAGATGCAGGGTGACGTCGGGATGCAGCAGCGCATATTCGTGGAACAGCGGCGCCAGGCGCGCCCGCCCCGCGTCGATGGTCGTGACGATGCGCAGCGTGCCGCTCGCCTCCGTCGACCGGCGCATCAGATCGGTTTCCGCCTCCTCGATCGCGGTCAAGGCGTGGCCCGCCCGTTCATACAGCAGCGATCCTTCGTCCGTCAGGCTGAAATGCCGGCTGTTGCGGCGGACGAGCAGCACCCCCAGCCGCTGTTCCAGTTGGGACAGGCGGCGGCTGGTCGCGGCCAGCGACAGGCCCAGACGCCGCGCCGCCTCCGACAGGTTGCTGGATTGGGCGATCGTCACGAAGGATTCGATCTCGGCAAAGCGATCAGGCATGGGGACAAGCTAGGCCCGGCATGGTGCGATGCAACGGAAGTCGGGTTGCAAGACCGTATGTTTTCATTGCCGCGTCTCTGAAATAAGCCCGGACTGTTAGCGTTTCTTGCTCGTTTCATCCTGACGCAAGACTGGGTTGCACGGCGCGGGAAGCGTTGACCGCGCCTTTCGCAACGCATCATTTTCGCGGAAATCCCTGCATTTGGAAGAGGAGTTTCCGTCATGCCGCCGATCCGGCTTTCCCGCGCCGACGCCCTTGCCCCCATCGGATGGAACGACCTGGAGGCGCTGCCCATCTATGCCGCCATGCTTCTGGGCCTGGGCTGCCTTGTCCTGGCGCTGCTCGATGGCGTGCCGACCCTGGAAGCCACGACGCTGAAAGCCGTCGGCATATTCGGCAGCCTTGCATTGCGCAACGCCTGGCTGAAGCTGGACGAACATGACGGTGCCGTTTCGTAACCTCTCATGATCATCGGTACCGCCCCACGTATCCGTCAGGGTTTCGAGCAAGCCTGGAGCGTGCTGGTCGCGCTCTTCTTCTGGGACCTGGCGGTCACCATCTTCTACTTCATCTCGCCGTTCAGGGCTCCGGCCCTGCCGCTTACCATCTTCGGCACGGCGCTTGCGCTGGTGCTCGGCGTGCGGGTCAATTCGGCCTATCAGCGCTGGTGGGAAGCGCGCATATTGTGGGGCGCGATGGTCAATGCGTCGCGCAGCTTCGCCCGCGCGGTGCTGGCCTTCCTGCCCGAAGGGGAGGAGGTGCAGGCCCTGGGACGTGAACTGGTGCTGCGCCAGGTGGCCTATGTCCACACGCTGCGCCGGCAGTTGCGGCGGCTGGAAACGGGCGGGGACATCCACCGCATATTGGGCCCGGGCGATCATCCGGAACTGGCCCGGCGCAATCCCGCCAACGGCCTGCTGGAGGGCAGCGGACGCCGTGTCGCCGGTCTGGTGCGGCGGGGATGGATCGACACTATCCAGCAAGGCCGGATCGAAGCCGTGCTGGTGGACATGGCCAATGCGCAGGGCGGCATGGAGCGGATCAAGAATACTCCGTTACCTGCCCAATATCGTGCCTTCCCGCAATTCTTCACCCGGCTTTTCTGCATCCTGCTGCCGATCGGGCTGGTGGAGACGCTGGGCGCGGCGACGCCGATCGGATCGGCGGTCGCCGGCTTCATGTATCTGGCGGTGCTCCAGATCGGGGACGATCTGGTCGATCCGTTCGGCAACAGCGTCCACGACCTGCCGCTCGACAGCATCACGACGGTGATCGAAGCGGACCTGTGTCAGTCGATCGATCTGCCGCCGCCTGCCCCGGTGGAACCGGTCGATGGCGTGCTATGGTGAAGGCCGAATGCGCGGGTTGCCCGCGCTGCCCTGTTCCCCGCAAACATGGCCGAAAGAATTTTCTTCGCAGGTGCGGAACAAAATGGCCGGCCTGCCGTTTGTGGCCAGTTAATGGAATTAACCATGAAAATGCGGGCAAAGCCGCATGACGGGCGCATGAACATCGCTGGGGGGACATGAATGTCGGACCATAAGAACGCCCTGATTCGCTCGATCGTCAAACGCGCTGCCGCCGAGAATCTGGAGATTTCCTTCACCACGCCGCCATTCTGGTCCCCCGTGTCGCGGGGGAATGCCGCTGCGATCCTGAACGCCATCCAGCAGCACCAGCCGTCCCATTGCGTGATGCGGCGGTCCAATGGAGACAAGGTCGGGAGCGTCCTGCTGCGACGATAGCGCAGCCGCGCGATGCACGATGCCGCGTCCGGGAACCAGCCCCGGCGCGAGCGGTTAAAGGGCGATCCGCAATTTCGCACGGAGGCAGCGCGTGGAGCCGGGATCAGGCTGGATACCCTATTGCGGCCCCGCGCCGGCGCCCGTGGACCTGCTGACCCGCTGGAACTTCGATCCGGTGCTGCTGGCAGCGTTCGGGCTTGCCATCATGGCGAGCCTCCGGCTGCGGTCCGCGGACGGGAGAAGCCGGTCCTTGTCCGCGATCCTGTTGCTCGCATTTCTGTTCATCTCCCCGCTATGCGCATTGACCTCCGCCCTGTTTTCGGCCCGGACCCTGCACCATCTCGTCCTGACATCGATTGCCGCCCCCTTGCTGGCCATGGCTTTTGCCGAGCGGCGAGCCGCGGGCGGCGTGGCCTTATGGACCTGCCTGCATGCGGCCGCTTTATGGTCGTGGCATATACCCGGCGCCTATGCCGCCGCGCTTTCAGATCATGCCGTCTACTGGACGATGCAGGGAAGCCTGCTGCTGACCGCGCTGGCGCTGTGGCGTGGGGTCATGGCCGCGCCGCTTCCTCTGGCGGTGACCGCTCTTCTGGCCACCATGCTCCAGATGGGCCTGCTGGGCGCGTTGCTGACCTTTTCGAGCGTGGCGGTCTATTCCCCGCATTTCATCAGCAGCTTGGCTTGGGGATTGACGCCGCTGGAGGACCAGCAGCTTGCCGGGCTGCTGATGTGGGTTCCCGGTGCGGGCCTCTATATCGCCGCTGTGCTGTTCCTGCTTTCGCGCTGGTTCAGGCAGGAGCGGGACGCCGCGGCCGCGGCATGACCGGCGCTTCGCGGCCAGCTCCGCCTTCCGCCGCGCCGGAAGGCGGAGCTGGCCGGCTCCCCTGACCGCCGCGCGTGACGCAGCCTCTTGTTTTTGCCGGGCCGCACCGTCACCCTGACGCCGGATCAACGATGCTGCGGAGCCCCAATGTCCACGAACAAGCCGAATCCGGAAACCCTTGCCGTTCATGCGGGATGGCGGGCCGATCCAGCGACGGGCTCCGTCGCGGTGCCGATCCACCAGACGACATCCTATCAGTTTCGCGACGCGGAGCATGCGGCCTCGCTCTTCGCGCTGCAGGAAATGGGCAATATCTACACGCGGATCATGAATCCGACCACCGATGTGCTGGAAAAGCGCGTCGCGGCGCTGGAGGGAGGCGCCGCCGCGCTGGCCGTGGCGTCGGGACAGGCGGCGTCGGCCTATGCGATCCAGAATCTGGCGCGGGCCGGCGACAATATCGTCAGTTCGACGGCGCTCTATGGCGGCACCTATAATCTGTTCGCGAACACGCTGAAGGACCAGGGGATCGAAGTGCGCTTCGTCGATCCGGCCGATCCGGAAGATTTCCGGCGGGCCACCGACGATCGCACGCGCGCCTACTATGCCGAAACCCTGCCCAATCCCAAGCTGGAGGTGTTCCCGATCGCGGAGGTCGCCGCCATCGGCCGGGAACGGGGCATCCCGCTCATCATGGACAACACGGCCGCTCCGCTGCTGTGCCGCCCGCTGGATCACGGCGCGGCCATTATCGTCTATTCCGCGACGAAATATCTTGGCGGACATGGCACGTCGATCGGCGGCCTGATCGTCGATGGCGGGAATTTCGACTGGGCCGCTCATCCCGAACGACAGCCGCTGCTGAACACGCCCGACCCTTCCTACCATGGCGCGATATGGGCAGAGGCGGCAAAGCCCCTGGGCCCGATCGCCTATATCCTGCGGGCGCGGGTCATCCTGCTGCGCGACCTGGGCGCGGCATTGTCCCCCTTCAATGCGTTTCAGCTGATCCAGGGTATCGAGACCGTGGCGCTGCGGATGGAACGGCATTGCGCCAATGCGGTCAGGGTGGCCGAACATCTGGCGCGCCACCCCGCCGTGACCAGGGTCATCCACCCCTCGCAACAGGATGGCCGCGCCCGGGCCCTTGCGGAGCATTATCTGACCGGAGGCAAGGGCGGGCTCGTCGGGTTCGAGCTTGCCGGCGGCATGGAGGCGGGTCGCCGCTTCATCGATGCGCTGGAGCTTTTCTACCATGTCGCCAATATCGGCGACGCGCGCAGCCTGGCGATCCATCCAGCGTCCACGACCCACTCGCAGTTGAACGAAGCGGAGCAGATGGCGACCGGCGTGTCGCCCGGCTATGTGCGGCTTTCCATCGGGATAGAGCATATCGACGACATATTGGGCGACATCGACCAGGCGCTGGCCGCGGCAAGCTGACCTTCCGGGACGAAGGGGCGGACCGCCGGGCCATGTCGCGGCAACGCCGGCCGCGGCGGCGCGTTGCCTCCCCATGGAAATGCCGTTCACCGCGCCCGATCCCTATATTCTGGTCCTGACGGGCGCGGGGCTGCTGATAGTCCTGGTCGCATGGCTGCCGCTGGCCTTGAGGAAGCTGCCGCTGTCGCTGCCGATCGTCTGCATCCTGATCGGCGCCGCGATATTCTGCATCCCCGGCATCGAATTCCGGCCGTCGCCGCTGGAATATCCGGATGTGACCGAACATTTTACCGAACTGGTCGTGATCATCGCCCTGATGGGCGCGGGACTGAAGCTGGACCGGCCGTTCGACTGGCGGCGCTGGATGGTGACCTGGCGGCTGCTCGCCATCACCATGCCGCTGGGCATCGCGCTCATCACGCTGTTGGGGGGCGTGCTGCTCGGTCTTCCCTGGGCCATCGCCCTGCTGCTGGCCGCCAGCCTCGCCCCCACCGACCCGGTGCTGGCCGCCGATGTCCAGGTCGGCCCGCCGCGCACGGGCGAGGAAGATGAAGTCCGCTTCGGCCTGACATCGGAGGCAGGCCTGAACGACGGCCTTGCCTTTCCCTTCGTCCACCTCGCCATCGCGCTCGCTCTGACGGGGAATATGGGGGAGCCATGGTTCGGAAAATGGCTTGGCCTGAACGTGCTGTGGGAGATCGTCGTCGGCGTGGGCGGCGGCTGGGCCGTGGGAAAGCTGTTCGGATGGCTGACCTTCCACATTCCGGCCGAGACGAAGCTTGCCCGGACCGGAGACGGCCTGATCGCCATAGCCGCCACCTTCCTGTCCTATGGCCTGACCGAAATCCTCAACTGCTACGGCTTCCTGGCGGTCTTCGTGACGGCGCTGACCCTGCGCGCGTCGCATCGCGACCATGCGTTCAACGTGCAGATGCATGACCTTACCGAACAGGTGGAGCGCCTTTCGATGATGGCTCTCCTGCTTCTGTTCGGCGGCGCGCTGATCGGCGGTCTCCTGTCGCCGTTGCGCCCGTCCGACATCGTGCTGGTGCTGCTGATCCTGTTGATCGTTCGTCCGGTGACGGGTCTTGTGGGTCTGGCCGGCTTCAGGGCGGATCGGGTCGAAAAGCTGACCATCGCCTTCTTCGGCATAAGGGGCGTCGGATCTTTCTACTATCTGGCCTATGGTCTGAACCAGATGAAGGTGGGAGAGGCCGGCCGCCTGTGGGCGATCATCGGCCTGACCGCACTGATGTCGATCCTGCTCCACGGCCTAACCGTCACACCCGCCATGCGATGGCTCGACAGGCGTCAGGGGCGTGATCCGGACATGAGCGATTGACCGCATGCCCATGGCGCCGTTCGCCAGGCCGGCGGCGATCATCGGGCGGGGCGCAGCATTGCCGTCCCCAAGCGATTTGCGCAAGCCGGGCCGGTGGACCGCCGCCCGGAACGGATTCCCAGGCAGCAGATGATTCTACCTGCCGGGAAAAGGCTCTAAATCTTCCGCTTGAGGCCTAGCAGCCATGGCTTCACCCCGCGGGTCGGATGCGGCTTGCCGTCGAGCCGCTTCGCACGGATGATCCTGACCGGCTTGACGATCATCTGACCGCGCATCGGGCCCGATCCGCAGCAGGTCGGCACGGCCAGGATGCGCTTCACCACATCCATGCCCGCGACGACATGGCCGAAGGCGGCATAGCCGATATAATCGCCCCGCGCGTCCATGTTCGGCGTCGGCCCTATGGTGATGAAGAAATTGCCCATCGCGGAATTGGCGCGGTTGGGCCGCGCCATGGACAGCGTTGCGTCCAGATGCCTGATCCCCGTCCGCGTCGTCGGCTCATGGCGGATCGGCGGCAGCGAACGGCGCGCATCGGTATCGATGCCGCCCTGGATCAGCCCCAGCTTCGGATCGCTCTTGCGCCGCGCCGCGCGATAGAAGGTGACGCCGTCGAACCGGCCGTCATCGACATAGGTCAGGAAATTGGCGGAGGTTATCGGTGCCCGGCGATCGTCCGTCGCCACGATGATGGTGCCGAGCGAGGTTTCGATCGCCACGCGGGTTTGGCCCGGTTTCGGCGCGCTGGTAGGCAAGGCGAGGACGGAGCATGGCAGAAGGGCAATCAGCGGAACGACATAACGCAAGGCAGCAGGAGGCATCGGCAACAGGCACGCTTTCAGGGATTGATGTTCCGCCCCAGGCTAGAGCGCCGGCATGCATGGCGCAACCGGGCGACGTCCGGGGGGGAGGGAGGAGGCATCGTCCATCGAGATGAGGGCATATGCGCGGCATGGGCGGCGTTGCGCCTTCATGCATGCGGCCTATGGGGCGATTGCGATCACGAGTCTGAAGCGAGCGCCCTGTTCCGAAGGAAGCAGGTGAAGCTCGCCATGATAGGCGTCAAGCAGCGACCGGGCTATGGCGAGGCCAAGGCCCGTTCCGCCGTCTTCCCTCTTGCTGGTGAAGAACAGGTCGAAGATGCGCTGCCGGTCCCCCGGCGGAATGCCGGGGCCGTTGTCGGCAAAGTCGATCCATGCCAGGCGATCCTGCAAGGCGACCACGATGTCCAGCCGCGATGCGCCCGCCTGCCGCGCATTTTCCGCTATCGTCGTCAGCACGGCTTCCAATGCCGCTGCATCCACGATCAGCGGGGGGAAGACGTCGGGCAGATGCAGGTCGATGACGAAATCCTCCGCCGTCAGCGCATCCGCCACCGATACCAGCAGCGGCGCGGCGTCCGTGCGCGCGTCGCTTTCGCCCACCAGCACGTCGGCGCGCGCCAGTTCCATCAGCCGCCGGACAAGCCGGGACAGCCGCTGGGCGTCGGCCGCCATATTGGTGAGGAACCGTTGCCGGTCGGCCGCCGCCATGTCCGCCCCATGATCCTGCAACAGCTCGATCGCGCCGGAAATGCCGGCCAGCGGCGTCTTGAATTCATGGCTGACCGAAGAAGCGAAGTCGCGCAGATAGCGGGAACGCTTTTCCATGCTCTCCGCCATCTGCTCGAAATCCCGATAGAGCGCCCTGATTTCGACCACCTGCAGCGAGGGGTGACGCGGCGCGACCCGGCGGCCCAGCGCCAGGTCGCGGGTGGCGCGGCTCAGGCTTTCGATCGGGCGGACGATGGCGCGCGACAATATGGCCGACAGCAGCACCAGCAGCAGGAAGATCGCCACCACGCCCAGGGCGATCTTGCCGCGATCCTCGTACAGCCCCAGGAACAGCGCACGCGGCGAACGCGACACCAGCAGCACGCCCATCGGCTTTCCGTCGACGCGGATGGGCCGGGCATGATGCAGGCGGATGCTTGCCGCCCGGCTCAGCCATTCCAGCGGATAACGGGTGGCCGTCCCTTCATTTTCCCGCAGCACCGTCACGGCCCCGCCGCCCAGCGCCGCCCTGATCTCCGGCAGCGCGGCGAGACTCCGTCCGCCTTCCCGGCCGTTCAGCACCACGCCGCGCCGGTCGAGCATCAGGATCGAGGACAGCGTCGTGACCTTGGTTTCGGCAAAGGCGGGCATCATCCGCCGCGCAAGCGCCAGGGCGGCCGCATCCGGCCGGTCCCGCGTCGGGGCTGCACGGGGACGCGGCGGCAGGATGGGGGAGGAGCGCAGGTCCACCTCCGTCATCCGGTCATGATAGCGCACGGGCGTGGCGGGCAGGGCGGGATCGGCGGCCATGCCCCTGCCCACCACCGCCGCGCTCGCCGCCAGCGCAGCGCCCTGCGCCACAAGCTCGGCCTCCGTCCGGCGAACAAGCGCATTTTCATAGACCCGCAGGAAGATCGCCCCGAAACCCGGCAGCGCCGCCACGAACAGCAGGGTGCCCAGCAGGATCGTGCGCAAACGCAGCACAGGCCAATGCCGGGCTATCCACCCCTTCAGCCCTGCGATCATGCAGGCGGCGCCGTCCCGCTGCACCCGCCCAGCCGATAGCCGATGCCGGCCCGCGTCTCTATGATGTCGAAGCCGCCGACATCCGCGAATTTACGCCGCAGGTTGCGGATATGACTGTCCACCGTCCGGTCGGTCAGCGCAAAGCCCGGACCGCGAAACCGGTCGATGATCTGGTCGCGGGAAAAGATGCGCGATGGCATGGCCAGCAGGGTGCGCAATATGGTGAACTCCGTCACGGTCAGGCTGACCTCCTCCGCGCCCCAATGCGCCGACCAGCTTTCCGTGTCGAGGGCGAGCCGCCCATGCCGGATCGTGCCGATCGCCTCCACGGCCGGCGGCCGGGCCGATGTGCGGCGCAGGATCGCCATGGATCGCGCCACCACTTCCCGAGGGGAAAAGGGCTTCACCACATAATCGTCGCCGCCAAGCTCTATGCCCAGCACCCGGTCGATCTCGTCATCGCGGGAGGAGAGGAAGAAGATCGGAACGTCATTATGCGCCCTCAGCCTGCGGCAGACCTCCAGCCCATCCATGCGCGGCATGTTGATGTCGAGGATGACGAGGTCCGGCGCGTGCCGTTCGACCTCGGCCAGTGCGGCCTCGCCGTCGCTTGCCTCGATCGTCTCCAGCCCCGCCTTGCCGAAGGCGAAGACGAGCAACTGGCGGATATGGGGATCGTCGTCGACGATCAGGATCGTGCTGGGCATGGGGCATAGGATCATTTCCCCGTCTCCGCTGTCAACGCAGGAACCGCATCGGGGGCGAAATGGCTGACGGGCGAGGGCGGCGGGACCAGCCTGCCGGCGCAGTCCCTGGGTCCCGCTTTCAGGGCCGCGGGTGCGGCATCCGCCGCAATCGCCCGCGCCTGCTCCAGCCGTCCTTGCCCGGCCCAGGTCCAGCGCTGATCCAGTTCCGCCTCCAGCCTGGCGTGAAGCCGCAGCCTCACCGCCTGCACCCGCTCCCGGAATTCCGGCTGCAAACCGGGTCGCCGTTCCAGCGAGAGCAGGGGCAGCAGGGCCGAGTTCCCAAGCTCGCCCAGATAGCAGAGGTCCAGCGCCACGCCGCGTCCGCCGACCTCCCGCGCATGGCGCACATTCCATTCGGCCGCCACCGCTCCCAGATCGACGAAGCAGATGACGGTCAGTAGCAGCCCCGCCGCCGCCAGATTGACGTTGATCAGCCAGGACGCGCTCCGCTCCCGCAGCAGCCTCCAGCAGATCGCGGCCAGCCCGAAGCCGACCAGGGCCATCCAGACCAGCGCGGCGATCCGCAGGCGGGTAAGGGAATAGGCTTCGATATAATCCGCCGTGCGCAACATGGATGAGGCGACCAGGAAGACATTCTGCCCGATCCACAGCATCACCAGTCGCCGGATCGTCCCCATGCGCGCGGTTTCCGATCCCGGCCGCAGCGTCACCAGCACGAACAGCGCGGCCAGCAGCGCGGTCGCGATCAGCGGATAGGCGCCCCGATGGGCATAGTCCGCCATGGTCATGCCGCCAGGCATCGGCGCCCAGCCCCAGAGCCAGGCGATGTCCATCAGGTTCTGAAGCGCGAAGATCAGGTTGAAGACGACCAGCGACAGCGTCACCGAAGCGACCGACACGCCGGGCAGATGCCGGTCGTGCCCGCCGTCGAATGTCGGCAGCAGACGCAGCGCCAGGCGCGGCCGCAGCAGGCCCCAGATCGCCGTGAACAGCAGCCCCCAGAAGGCCAGCCGCACGATCAGTTCGGGCGACGGTTCCGGCAGCAGCAGCGAGGAGAAGAATTGCTCGATCAGCGGATTGGCGGCTGAAAAGAGCGTCAGGATCACAACGCTGCCCATCAGCGGCAAAGTCAATGTGCCGAGCGCCGCGTGCAGGCTCCAGCGCCCGGTCCGCCCCGCCGCGCGCAGCTTCAACAGGCGCTTCAGATCGATCAACGGCCCGAATGGCGCCCGCAGCCCCAGCCAGATCAGCCGCTGGAACCAGCGCCATCCGTCATCGAAGCGCGCCGTCGCCGGGATCAGCGCGGCCATGCCGGCCGCTACCCAGAACAGCGCCCAGGCCAGCAGGCTCGCATCATGGAGCAGGGCCAGCGCGAACAGCGCCGCCGCCGCCATTGCCGGCAAGGCCCTCCGGTCGCGGCGCAGCACGGGCCGCCCGGCCAGCAGCGCGCTCAGCACGGCCAGCGCGAACAGCCCCAGATAGCCGCCATGGAGATGCCGTTGGTAGAACAGCCAGTCCCCGATCCCGACGATCGTCAAGGCGACCGCCAGCTTCCAGCGAAAGCGCGCGAGCAGGGGCAAAGGCGGCGGCATGGCAGAGGAACCCATCAATCTATCTCCCTGAATGTCAGGGCAGAATGCAGCTTCCCGACGCAGACCGGTGCGTGCCGACGATCAATAATTGGCGCAGTTCCGGTGCAGAAAATGTGCACGGCGCAGCGGAAATGACGGATTTCCGCCGGAAAGGCCCGATGCTGGACGCCGGCGGTGCTGCACGCCGCGCCATTGCTCTCCACCCGTCGCTTGCGAGCGTCATTTCATCGCCCCTATTTTCTCTCTACCGAAGCAGTGGAGAAACGTGCATGCGCGCACATCTTGCAATCACCACCCTCGCTCTCCTTCCCGTTCTTGTCCTTTCCGGATGCGGTCAGGCGCCCGGCGGCTCCGTCTCCTATGAAGCGGTGAATGACGCCGCCCCGGGCGAAAATCGCGAGCGCTATGGCGGCCATCCGGTCAGCCCGGTCCATCAGGTCGCGGCCGAGCCCGTCTCGACCTTCGCGGTCGATGTGGACACGGGCGCCTATGCCAATGTCCGCCGCATGCTGCTGGGTGGCCGGACCGTCCCTGCGGAGGCGGTGCGCACGGAGGAGATGATCAATTATTTCCGCTACGACTATCCGCTGCCCGACGATCCGTCCGTGCCCTTCAGCGTGACCACCGATCTTGCGACGACGCCCTGGAACCCCGGTACGCGGCTGCTGCGCATCGGCCTGCGCGGCTATGACGTGGCCCGGTCGCAACGGCCGCCCGCCAATCTGGTGTTCATGGTCGATGTGTCTGGATCGATGCAGGATGCCGACAAGCTGCCTCTGGTCAAGCAGGCGCTCTCCATGCTGGCCGACGCCCTGCGGCCCGACGACAGCATATCCATCGTCACCTATGCCGGCTTCGTCGAAACGCTGGTCGAGGGCAGCCATGACCCGGCGGAGATCAAGGCGGCGCTGGACGGGCTGGCCGCGAGCGGATCGACCGCGGGCGGCCCGGCGCTGGAGCGCGCCTATGACACGGCCCGCGCCCATTTCATCCCCGGCGGCATCAACCGCATCGTCATGGCGACGGATGGCGACTTCAATGTCGGCCTGTCCGATCGGGAAAGCCTGGAGGAGATGGTGAGGCGGAACCGGGAGGACGGCGTCACGCTCACCACCCTGGGCTTTGGCCAGGGCAATTACAACGACGCGATGATGGAGGCGGTGGCCGACCTCGGCAATGGCAACCATGCCTATATCGACAGCGCCATGGAGGCGCGGAAGGTGCTGGACGAGGAACTGTCCTCCACCCTCTTCACCATTGCCAGGGATGTGAAGGTGCAGGTGGAGTTCAACCCGGCGCTGGTCAGCCAGTATCGCCTGATCGGCTATGAGAATCGCGGCCTTGCCGAACAGGATTTTGCCGACGATCGCGTCGATGCGGGCGAGATCGGCGCCGGGCATCAGGTGACGGCGCTCTATGAGATCGTCCCGGCGGGCGAGGCGGGTTGGCTGGCTCCGCGCAGATATGCCGCCAATCGCGCCCCGGTCGTTCCGGCGGGGGACGGTGGAGAGATCGCGACGGTCCGCCTGCGCTACAAATTGCCTGAAGAGACGCGCAGCCGCCTGATCGAAAAGCCGGTTGCCTCCGCCCTCCTTGCCGAAGCGAGCATGCCGCGGCGCGACATGGCCTTTGCCGTGGCGGTCGCGGCCTTCGGACAGAAGCTGCGGGGGGACAGGCGGCTGGGCGACTTCGGCTATGCCGACATCGCCCGCCTGGCGGGCAGCCAGAATGACTATTGGCGGCAGGAATTCGTCCAGCTCGCCCGGCTTGCGGGCCATGACGCCGATCCATGGCTGAGGTGAACCCGGGGCGGACCGGCCGTCCTGCGGCGGGACAGGGGTCACACGGTCGGCACCGTCCCGCCGTCGATGACATATTCGACCCCGGTGATGGCCCCCGCGCGATCCGACGCCAGGAAGGCGATGAGGTTGGCGACTTCTTCCGGCCTTGCCGGCCTGCCCATCGGTATTCCGCCCAGGGAGTCCATGATGATCTTCTTGCCCCGGTCGATGTCGCCGCCATGTTCCGCCGCCAATCGGCGGGCCAGTTCGATGGAGGCTTCCGTTTCGATCCAGCCGGGCGAGACGCGCACGACCCGGACCCCGCTGGGCGCCACTTCCTTTGAGAGGCTCTTGCTGTAGGTGGACAGGGCTGCCTTGGCCGCCGCGTAAGCTGTCGTGGCTTCCGGCAGGGGCAGCTCCCGCTGGATGGAGGTCACATGGATGACCACGCCATGGCCCCGCGACACCATGTCCGGCACCAGTTCCCGGTCCAGCCGGACGGCGGGCAGCAGGTTGAGATCCAGTTCCTTGCGCCATTGGTCGTCGCTAAGCGCGGAAAAACCGCCTGCCGGAGAGGAGGAGCCGCCCAGCATGTGGACGATGATGTCCACGCCGCCCAGCCGGTCCTTCACCGCTTCCGCCAGTTCCGCGCAGCCCACGGCCGTGCTCAGATCGGCGGCGACGAAACGCGCATCCGGCATGTCGGCCGGGCGCGTCCGGGCGGTGGTCAGAACATCCGCGCCAAGGGTCTGGAAGAGGCTGACCGTAGCCGCCCCCGTTCCCCGCGTGCCCGATGTGATCAGCGCCCGCTTGCCCCGGAGGGTGAGAAACGGCGTCATGCGCCGAACTTCCGATGCGCCGCCGTCGACCCGATCAGCGGCCGGTCATGACGATCGGCCCTCATGGCACGATCTCCAGCTCAGCGATCTTCCCGCCTTCCAGCATGAAGAAATAGCGCAGGTCCAACGGACTGCCGGGGAAATCGCCTGCCAGATGGCAGGCCACGACAATGCGGTCACCCTCTTTCGCGAGGGAGAAGGGTTCGGCCGTATAATTATATTTTCTGGAGGACTCCGCTTTCCAGTGCCCGATTTTTGCTCGGCCCCGGTAGATATTGCCTTCATCCCTCACCACCGCTGTCTCGGTGAAACAGCGTGATACGCTGCCCGCGTCCTCGGCGCGGTCGGCTTCGAAATAGTCAACTATAGCCTTTGGCAGATCGATAGCCACGTCTCTTCTCCTTCCATTTCCGACAGCCGGGGATGCGTGCGTCGATCCCTGTCCGGCTCGATCGTCGCATCAATTTAGGGGTGGATATGCTGCGCGATAATCGGGATAAAGGGGGATGCGGCATCCCGAAAAGCAGGACAATGGCAAGACATAGCCTGATCGAACTCGATTCCGTCATCGCCATCATGCGCAAGGGCTCTTTCCGCGCTGCGGCGATCGAGCTTGGCATGTCGACCACCGCGCTCAGCAATGCGGTGGGCAAGCTGGAGCACCAACTTGGCGTGCGCCTGTTCAATCGCACCACCCGCAGCGTTTCCTTGACCGATGCCGGTCGGCATTTCGTCGGCAAGGTCGGTCCCGCGCTCCAGGACATTCACGAGGCGATGGACGCTGCCCGGTCGCAGCAAGAAACGCCTTCGGGGACATTGCGCATCAATGCGTTCGCAACCGCTGCGCGGGAAATCCTTGCGCAACTCGTCCTCCCCTTTCTGCGGCGCTATCCGCAGGTTCATGTCGACCTGGTTACCGAAGGTCGGCTCGTGGATATCGTGGCTGACGGTTTCGACATCGGCATCCGCCACGTCGACCTGGTTCCCAGCGACATGATTGCAGTCCCCCTTGGCCGCTGTCGGCGCTACGCCGTCGTCGCTTCGCCCGCCTATTTCGGGCAGCGTGACAAACCGCAGGTGCCGCCGGACCTTCTGACCCACCCATGCATTCGTGTCAGGCTGCCGAATGGAGCCCTTTACCGCTGGCAGTTCGAAAAGGATGGCCGGCAGGCTCAAATCGATGTCGACGGGCCGATCACACTGGATGAGGCCAGTCTTGCGCGCATTGCCGTCCTGGACGGTTTCGGCATAGGCTTCTTCATGGAATCCGATATTCAGGAAGACGTGGCCGCAGGACGTCTCGTTCGCGTTCTAGAAGACTGGACACCACCGCTTTCATCACTATGCCTCTATTATCCAAGCCGGCGAAATCCGTCCGCGGCGTTCAGGGCCTTCCTCGATCACGCCCGCGATTTTGCGGCATCGACGGTCGCGACGCGGGAAACCGGTTAGCAGCAGCGGAAGTTTGCCGCTGGAGGGCTGTATAGTTCTGCGATCCTTTATCGTGCTTTTGAGAGTGTAGATGATGAAATCTGGCAAACCGGCTTATCTGCTGCTGGCGGTTGCGGCGGGGACTTGCTCTCCAGCGGCGCTGGCCGGCTTCTACACCGGGGAAGAGCTTTACGAGCTTTGCTCCACTCCGCGCAGCAGCAATGATTATCTGGAGAAGACCTATGAGTGCATCGCCTATATCACCGGCGCCGTCGATGCATTCAATACGACGCGGGAGGTCAATAAACTGAAAAGTTGCATTCCGGCCGATGTGACGATCAGCCAGCTGAGGAATGTGACGGTGGATTATCTGCGCGACAATCCGGAAGAACGCAGCGCTTCGGCATCCAGGACCGTATTCGCTGCGACGCGAAAGGTCTGGCCATGCCCCAGGACAAGGAAGCGCTGACCCCGGCGGGCTACGTGCATCGGATCGGGCGTGATGGGGAAGGCCTGATGGGGCGGCGCTCGACATTCCCAACCCTGCTGACCAAGGCAATGTCATATATGATCTGAAGCGAACCTGCCGGTCATCCATTGGTCAACAAGCCTAATAGTTGGCTGAGAAATAGCAATTTGATGGAAAGCGAAGCCTGGAAGTAACTATGCGGCCTTGGGGGAAGCCGCACATTGAGGTTGAGATTGCTATTAGCCGCTAGCAGAATGCAACGCGTTGACGCGCCACAATGTCGAGGATCTGTTGCCGATCCTTGTCATTCCACTGCTGACGCTGCCGTCGATGGCGATCCTCATCCATTCTGGCCGCATTGATCTGGCCCCTTTCGCCCTCAGCGCATCGCTGCTGATGACGATCGGACAGATGGGTTTCTTTGTCGCGGGTGAAGTCGTCTCCGTTGATCGTCGCCAACAGTTGCTGGATATCATCGTCGCCAGTCCGGTATCCTATGCCGTTATTTTGCTTGGGCGGGTGGGCGTGCTCACCGCGCTCGGCATACTGGGATTTGAGGAGGGGTGGATAATCGCCTGGGGTATCTGTCGCCGCCCAACCGTGCACTCGTTCTCAGCGTCGACGAGAAGTCCCAGATCCAGGCGCTCGACCGCGAGCAGCCGGTTCTGCCGATGATGCCCGGCGTACCTGAGCGCCGCACCCACAGCTACGTTCGGCACGGCACGACCTCGTTGTTCGCCGCGCTCGACATCGCCTCAGGCTTCGTGATCGGCAAATGCTACAAGCGCCACCGGGCAACCGAATTCCTCGACTTCCTCAAGCAGATCGACGCGCGGGTCAGCCATCTTGCCCTGCGGTGCAGCGGACCGACGGTTTAGGCTGCTGTCATCGGAAGATCTCTGAAAGCCAACTCAACACGGCTAGGGATCAATTCGGCACATCCTCTCGGAAACGCTCGATCTGATGCATGCGCTCGTGCAAAATGGTGACAATACCAACGGCACCATCGGACAAGATACGCCAATAGACATAATGATGCTCATACCGGCAATAGAAGCCTTCGACGCCGAGTCCCCGGGGGATATCCCGCCAAGCAATGCGGCGTTCGGCAATATCTTCAAAGCGAACAAAAAGGCCGCGAATATAACGGTCGGCCTGATCCTGTCCCCATTGCTCGCGTGTATAGTTGTAAATGTCATCTATCCGGCGGCCGGCGGCGTGCTGCACGCGATAACTGATCATGAGACTTAGTTGCGAGCGTTACGGGCAATAATTGCGTCGGCATCAAGCGGCAGATATTCGCTCTCTGATACGGCAAATGCGGCGGTCAACTCGGCCTTTAAGAGCGCCAACCGTTCGCTCTCGACCCGTTCCTTGTCACGCCGAATCAGGTCTCGAACATACTCGCTCACATTTTCATAGGCCCCCGCCTCCCCGACGTTAGCGGACACAAAATCGCTGAGAGAGCCGCTGACGCGGACATTCAAAGTTATAGATTTCGACATAAGACCAGTCTCCTGTCCACAAGATAAGGAATAATGAGGACGGAAGCAAGGGCATACGTCAGCAGCAGTACGGGCAGCGCCGGTGACGACCCTTGCACTAACCCGCTCTACGGGAGGGTCGCTTGGGGCGCGTTAGTGCGGTAAATATGAGCCTTTAGCGGGCGAGGTTGCCCACTGAGGTTGGAAGTTTCTTCAGCGAAGAGGAACTTGCCGTGACTGTCTCGATCAACACCGCCCCGATCAGCCTACTGCGTCAACGGATGTAGCACGACATGATGATGCGGGGTCTCGGTCCCCACACCCAGAAGGATTATGTGCGCCATGTGAAGCGTCTGGCTGCCTTTCTCGGCCGCTCTCCCGACACGGCGACGCCTCGTCCGGCCGCACATGACGCTTGGTCGCCATGAAGCTGTGCACGGTTGCCGCCATCGGTCCGTCGCCTCGTCGTCGTGGGCTGGACGAATGCGGTCGAGACGGCGTGGCAGAAGGTCAGCGGAACTTATTCGCTCTGCTTTGACTGGGATTTCGCGCCCAACTGGGTGATCGAAAATATCGACTGGTCAGATCCGGCAAATCCGTATCGGTTGCCGACGACATCGGCACCAACTTGTGCACACCCCATGCACCAAAAGTAGATACAATGTTGATACATGTTCGTGTTATGATAATGTATTATCAATATCGATACGGTGGAGATGGTTATGCGTGTGCGAGTGAAAAAGTGGGGTAATAGTGCTTCGGTCAGGATTCCTTCCTCGATTATGGCCGCGGCTGCGCTGCATATCGATCAGGAGGTGGATGTCAGGGAAGAAGAGGGCCGGGTCATCATCGAGCCGATCACCGCACCTGCCTTCACTCTTGAGGGGTTGCTGGCGGGCATGAAGCCTGAAAACTTTCCTGAAAACGTCGATTTCGGTCCGCCTGTCGGCAATGAGCTTTGGTAATGGCCAAATATGTCCCCGACATGGGCGATATCGTCTGGCTAAACTTTGATCCCCAGGCTGGACATGAACAGGCTGGTCATCGACCTGCCCTTGTCCTGTCACCGGCAGCCTATAATCGCGTGCGCGGGATGATGATTTGTTGTCCTATGACAAGCAAAATCAAAGGCTATCCCTTTGAGGTGTTAACCAGCCAGAACCTGCCAAGTGCTGTATTGGCAGATCAGCTCAAAAGTGTTGACTGGATGACACGGAAGGCGACCAAAAAAGGAACAGTATCGCAAGCGGCGCTGCTGGAAGTTCAGGCAAAAATCCGTGCTCTGTTGGCGATTTAACCTATATCCCGTCAGGCGATTTTTCTGCCCCATGGGCAGCGTTCCCCGGCAAAAAATCTCGCGGGCGATCCGCTGGAAAGGATGGCGGCATGCCGACCTGCCTCGTGCGTGCATGATGACGGCAGTCCGTCTGCCTCGACGTTTTTCGGCGTGGTCAGCGGAGGCGATCACTCTTTGCCCGGTTACCAGGCGCAAACGCCGCAGTCTTCGTCAATCTGTGTCTTGCATGCTACTATCATAAAGTGATATTCATCATCGACAGAGGAGTTTGGCCATGCCTTCCAGTTTCACCCTGGGGCCGCATTTCGAGGGCTTCATCAAGCAGCAGGTGAACAGCGGCCGCTACGCGTCTGCCAGCGAGGTCGTTCGCGACAGCCTCCGGCTGCTCGAAGAGCAGGACGCCATCCGCCAGGCTCGGCTTGACGCGCTCCGTGCCGAGATCGAACGGGGCGCTGCCAGCGGCCCGGGCATTCCCGCCAGTGAGGCTTTCGCGAACGCCCGGCAGCGGATCGCGAATATGGCCGCCGGCGCTACCGATAGTTGATGGGTCTCGAATTTTCGCCGGCTGCTGCTGCTGATCTTGTCGCGATCGCCACCTTTACCGCGCGCGACAATGTTCTTCGGGCCGTCACCTTCGTTGATGAACTCGAAGGGGCTTGTGCGAAGATCGCCGACTTCCCCCGGTCCGGCGTTGCCCGGCCTGAGATTCGTGCCGGGCTCCGGTCCAAGCCGCACGGCAGCTATGTTAAATTCTACAGCGTTTTGGTTTCGGTCATCCGCATTGAGCGCATTCTGCATGGCCCAGCGCATCGAGCGCCGCGATCCGTACCCGATCCCAGTTTGGCCAATGACCACCTTTACGCCGTATTGCTTCGGCCGCGTCGAGCGCGGCTATCGCCTCCGCCGCGCGGCCCGCAGCCAGCAGGCGCTCGGCAATGGCTGCGGCTATCGCGGGATTATGGCGCTGGTCGGCCGGACATTGCGCGATGAAGGCATCGACATCGCCCAGCGCATCGGCAATGTCGACCAGCGCCTGGCGGACAAGCCGCTCATGCCGCCGGGCTTCCATCTCATCCTCGTAGAAAACGCCGCCTGAGCCAAAGCCGATGACGCGCCGTTCGCCCTGGGGCGGCCGCTGCTGTACTTCGCGCGCCATGGCCTCGAATTTGCGCCTGAGGGATTTCAATCCTGCTTCGCCAAGCGGCTCCGTCATCAGGGTGACGAGGCCGTGGAACTGGCCATGGTCATTGTCGCAGACGCTGTCGAACACCTGGTCGACAAGCTGGTCAGTGGGCAGGCGGGCCGCAGCGGCCAGCGCGCCAAGAACAGAGAGCGCCGTTGCAAACACGGTGCCCAGCGTACCATGGCTGTCGTCGCACCAGCTGAGCACCGGACGGCCAGCGCGATCAGCTTCCAGAGCAGCTCGAACGCCGTTGCCGGATCGGTGGGCGCGATATGCTCCATGATCGCGCGCCGCTGCGCCTCGATATCCCGGGCGAGGGGCTTCACCTTGTTCCAGTCGACAAAGGCCTCTGCCTTGGCGATGGTGGCGAGGCGCTTGGCGACCTCTCCAGCGACATCGCCGCTGCCGTTTGCGCTGGCAAGCTCCAGGCGCAGGCGCCGCTTGGTCTGGGCATCCACCGCCACGAGCTCCAGCAGTAATTGCGCCAGCCGATTGGCGCCCAGCGTCTCGAGATTGGCCTGGTTGAGGGTTTTGGAAGAAGCCATGGAATCTGTCTGTCGTCAGATGGGGCAGGGCGTCAAGGGTGGAACGGTGTGGGGTTTGAGGCTGGGTGACTGCCCGCGCATGCGCGGGCAACGGGCTGACGGGCTGGCGCCCCGAGTCCCGCTGCTCGGGTCTCGGCCCTCGCGGGCGTTCATCCCTGCCGTGGTGGCGTGTGGGGGGGGGGGGGGGG